>JAQBUX010000120.1 GCA_027623795.1 Chloroflexota bacterium | reverse complement strand
GCCCTCGGTGTCATGGACGCGCCAGTACTGGGCCTTGTCGTCGAACTCGATCGAGGTGGCGCGCTCGATCCGCAACTCCCCGATTCGGCTGAGGTCGATGCACTCTGTGTAGAGGCACCGGCCCTCGCCGCCCGGTGTGAAGGTAATGGCGACCTCGGCGCTCATCGCCCGATCCTCTGCCGGGTGCGCGCGTTGGACCGGGCCTGGTACTCGGGCTTGCGCCCGCGTTCAGACACTGCCCCGAGCGCTTCCTCCAGGAACCGGGTCGCCTGTTCGCAGTCGGGGCCCCTGAAACCCACCGCATCGATCTCGAGACTGCCGTCGGGCGCAACGGTGACTTCGATGGTTCTGCCGTTCATCGCACACCTCCAATGGTGAGACGGATCGATCCGTCGCCGTGCAGCTTGCGCCGCACGGTGTAACCCTTACGTCGGGCCTCCCGCGTGGCCTTGTGCACGCCGTAGAGCTGCAGGATACGGCCGTAGTTCTTGCCGGCCTCTTTCTCGACGTGGCCACCCCACCAGTCGCAGGTCAGCCCGAACGTGCCGTTGTCCTGGGCGTTGACCGCGATGTCGTAGGGTCCCTTGAGCCGGATCACAACCTCGCCCTTGAGCCGGTTCGACCCGTAGCCGCGGGCATCCGCGTTCTTGACGACCTCGAGCCCCAGCTCCTCGCACGCTGCTTTCAGCGCGTCGAGGTCGCGGACCTGGGTCTGTATCGTTGCGAAGTGGGACATGTATCCCTCCTTTCTTGAGTGTTGATCCGATACGAAAAGGGAGAGGCCCTGCCTGCCCGGCTGCGCACGCCGGTGGAAGAATAGGAGATTACAGGCAGGGCTGAGCCGCAGCGCTGTCCCAACGGACGGCGCGCTCGGCGGGAAAGGTGGCCGCCGCCCCGCAGGGCGACGGCCGGCTGGTTGGCGGTCCCTCGGACGGGCCGGAGACTCACGCGGCCAGGACGAACTTGCGGACGCCCAGCTTGCCGAAGCGCTCGACGATCTCGCGCGCGTCGGATTGGGCCATCTCGCGGGCGGTGTCGGCCAGGTTCTTGATCCCCTGGGTCAGCCGCGACCGCGCCTTGTCGTTATCGCGGTACTCCTCGGCGGAATGGATCAGGAACTGCTTGCGGACTTCCTCCAGCCGACGTTCCAGGTCCTGGTCGCCGGCGAAGTTGAGAGACTTGAACTGGTCGATGAAGTTCACCAGCCGGTTCAGGGTCTTCTGATGAATGCCGGTCTTCCCGTCGCGGAAGCTCCCCAGCATCTCGTTACAGAGCTGTGCGGTTTGCTCACGCATCGACGCGACGCAGTCCCCGACAAAGCACTCGACCCCGGCCGAGATCTTCGCCCTGGCTTCGGCCGCAACCTGTTGACGGGCCCGCACCAGCTCGGTCTGGTCGGCAAGGTCCACCAGTTCGGACTGCAGACGCTCGGGCACGGTGATCTGGAACAGATCCGCGGTGAACCCGAAGTAGCGGTCCATGCGGCTCGGCTGCGGGAACGCGTCTTCGATCGTCGCCACGAGCCTGTCCGGATCGCTAACCAGCTTCCGGGCCGCTTCCCACCAGTCCCGGGACGCCTGGACGCGGAGGTCCGCGTAACGACTCGTGAACTCGGCACGGGCCGCGTCGAACTCGTGCTCCAGGGCCTTGAGCCTGCTCGTCACCTCTTCGAGCCTGCGGTTCGGCAGGAAGTGCCCGAGGCCGTTCAAGAACGGGAAGGTGTTGGCGTCGACCAGGGCGTGGGTCCGGCTCTCGATCAGCGCAAAGGCCGCCATCGCTTCACGCGGCAGGAGCTTCTTGTGGCCGAGAGAAATCAGCCGGTCGGTCACGTCGTCGGGATCCAGGCCGAGATCCTCGGCCTTCAGCTTCTTGGCGGCGCGCCAGTAGCGTACGCTCACATTGATGAGGACGCCTTCGCGCGTCAGTACGTCCAGGAGGGGGTTGTCGTTCATAGCGTGGGTGTTTCCTTTCTATCTTAGGTTCTGGGCCGTTGCGGCGGCGTTTTCCCAACTTGAGTTGGAGGTTTTTCGGCGCTTACGCCGCCATGCTCACACTCGTCGTGGCCCGTTCGCGATGCCAGGCGCCGCAGGCGGTCTGGTGCGGGCACCCGGCGCAGTAAAAGCCCTGCTCGCTCGGCAAGAAGTGCTCGGCGGCGATCATGGATTCGGCGACCTTCACCAGTTCAACCATGCGGTGGAACTGGTCGGTCGTGCGTTCGGTCACGTGGTGTTCGACGACCGGGGTCTTGTTCTTGACCACGACCTCGAACCTGAACGGGACTTCGACACCGTGCAGCAGCTCATACGCGTAAAGGTAAGCGGTCGGTTGAAGGCTTTTGTCCGCCTGGCCCTTGGGCCAGCGCCGGGCGCTTGTCTTCATGTCGGAGATGGTGACGCCGTTGTTGTCGACGACGAGATCGAGCTCGCCAACAAGTGGTTTATCGAGGACGTTCCCGGCTGAATCCACCAAGGGCACTGCGAACGCCTCGTTCACCGAGACGACCCGCTCTTCGGGGTCGATCTGCTCGACGTAGACGGCCACCATGTCCATTCCCCGCGCACGGCAGGACTCGGCGTCCTCGCCCTCGTCGAAGCGAATGTCGCGGTCTTCCTCCAGTTGTCGGCCCCATATGTCCGCAAAGAGATCACGGATCTCCACCGCCTTCGGTATCGCTCCTTCCTTGCGCGTCAGGTGGACCCACTCGAGCGCCCGGTGATACGCACTCCCGAAGCTGAGGCTCAGTGGGGTAAACGCCTTGGGCAGCTTCGCGATGCGGTCGAAGAAGAACTGCAGGCTGCAGATGTTCACAAACTGGTTGATTGCGCTGTAGCTCCAGTGCTCACGGCTTCGGTACTCGGCAAGTGTGCTCATGCGGCCTCCTTGGGTTGCGGGGTTAAGGGTGAAGAAAGGGTGGGGAGCGAGGGGGCGGCCTGACCGTTCCCCCTCGCTTCGCGATCACTGCAGATGACCTCACGCGGCCTGTCGTTTGCCGTTGAGGTCGTCGAGCAGACGGCTGGCCTGTTTCTTGTCCAGGTCGTAGAGGCTGCCGACGCCGTAGTCCTTGCGGACGCGGGCGTTCAGGTCACTGATCGCGATCCCCTGCCGGCCGGCCAGATCCGTAATGAACTTGATCTGTTTGTTGCTGGCCTTCTGGTCCGAGCCGTTTGTGCGGCGGGCCGGCTGACTGTCGGTATCCGGCGGATGGGCGCCGTGCCCGTTTCCGTTCCCGTTGGCCAGCTCCTGCTCCACGGTTGACTTGACGAGCTCGAACGTGCTGTGGAGCTTCGCCTGAATCGACGCGGGGTCTGTCTCAGGCACTTCTGTCTCCAGGCTGAGCGAGTAGCACTGGCTGGAGTATTGCTGCCCCTCGACCGGGACCTTCTTGCTGTAACTCACGATGGCCTTCAGCATGGTTTCATATCCTTTCCGATCGGTTGCGCAACGCTGCGCTGTTGCTTCCGACTTCGTCCGACGACTCAGGCCGCCATTGCCATAGCGGGAGCGGCCGCCGTCGACCGGACCACCGGCGTCACACTGATTGCGTGCGTGTACTCAACGGCGGGCCGCGCCAGCCTTTTGTCTGCCAGACTCTCGGCCCTGATCGCGGCCGACAGCGAGTCTGTCTCCCGGACGCACATCGTGATGCGGCGGCCCGTGTCCCGCGCCGCGTAGTCGACTCCGAGTGTCACCTTGAACAGTTTTTGCATCTGCATCCTCCTTGGATCTCTCTGAAACAAATGGGGCCGACAGACACGACGTCTGCCGGCCCCATTCTCGTGGTTGATGTCGATCTTTTGCTACAGGCTGATCGCCTGCAGCTTCGCCAGCGCCGCCCGCGCCGACTCGACCTCCCTGTCCTGCACCTTGTGCTCGCGCTCCACAGCCTTGATGGCCAACGACAGTTCGGTCAGTGCCTGGGCGGCTTCCCTGACCTTGCTCCGCGCCGTGTTGCACGCGACCAGGATCCGACCCAGTGTCGGCGTGTCGTTCTTCTGCTCGTTCTCTTTCGTCACGGTGTTCTCCTTCCTCGTTCTCGGCTTCTTCGCCGGGCTCTCCTGGTTCCCTTCCGGCGGGGCCGCCGTTTCGGGTCGTACCGGCTCCTTCTCCGCAGGAGCCGCCTCGGCCGGAGCGGCCGGTGCGGCTTCACCCGTCTCCTCGGGATCCAGGACCCGTATCGGCATCAGCACGTGTGTGCCACCGTTGTCGTCACGGGAGAGCAACGGGCACATTTCATCTGTGAACGCGAACTCCCTGAAGCCCGCTGCCAGCGCATCCAGAAGGAAGTGCCGATTGAGCCCGATGAAGGCGCGCTTGCCCTTGTAGCGGGTGCTCTCGAGCTCCAGCTTCGTGGCTTGCGCGTCGTCCGGCCCGCGGCCGTAGAGGGTCAGGGTGTTGCCGGAGCCCAGGAGCGTAACCGTCTCGTCGCCCGGGAATGTGGGCAGCACTTTCCTGAGCAGTTCCACGTCGCTGTCCGCGAACGTGATGGCGTGTTCACCCGGCTCGGCCGGAATCACCTGGCGGAAGTTCGGAAAGGAGCCGTCGATCGTCCGGACATCGTAGGTCCACGGCCCGACGGCCACGGCGAGTCCGAGCACCCGGGTCTCCTTCTTCTCCTGCTCGGTCCTCAGCCCGATGCGGGCCTCCTGCCCGAGGCCCGTCCACTGCAGGAACTTCGTCGTCGGGACGATGGTGGACATCGCCAGCGGCAGGCACATCGTGTTCCACAGGGCGAGCCTGCGGCCGTCCGTGGCGACCATGGTAACCGGGTTCTCCCCAGTCTCCGCGACTTCGACGTACACGCTGTTGAGCACGTGCCTTGTCGTGTCGGTCGAGGAGAAGGGCACCAAGCGCCTGTACGTAGCCAGAAACCCCTCCGCGGGCTTCGTGGGCGTCTTCGCCGGGCTCTGCGGCCACTCCTCGGGGTCGAGCCCCTGGAGCGGGCGCTTGACGGCGTGGGAGCCGACGTGGTTGGTGACGCTGATTCCGCCGTTGTCGCCGGCCTCAATCTCGACGTTCTCGCCATCGCTGCCCTTCGCCAAGTCCTTGAGCGCGGCCAGCGGGACAACGAAGGCCCCGTCGCCGACGGCCCGGGCCTCGGCGAAGCGGTAGCGCAGGTACTGGTCGAGATCAGTGACCTGGGCACTGACGCCCTTGTCGTTGTCAAAGCGGACGCAGCCGAGGACGGGCAGCGTGGTCTTCCCGCTGACGATCTTGCCGAAGCCGGCGACCGCCTCTTTGATTTCCTTGCGGGGTATCGTGACTTTCATTTCCATGTCTGTGCTCCCTGTAAGTGCAGTGGTTGGTTTGTGGGTACGCGGCGACCGTGCCGAGGTGTTCATGCCGCCTCTGGGATTCGGCGCGAATCCTCTCCGGCTTGTGGATTGTCTTGCGCTCGAGACTCCTGTCCGTAGGCGCCGATCACCGCCCTTCGGATCAGCTCCGTGATCGAAACGCGCGGATTCGATGCTTTGCGCGCCTGGTACAACAGCGCCATCTCCTGGCTCGATATGCCGCTCGCCGGCCATGGGTACCTGTACATATCGGGGTCCTCCTTTCGGGAATGCGTGGATCCGCACGCGGTTGATTCAGCTACCGGTCTTCCTGCGGACCGTGACCCGGTAGTTGCGGGCGGCGATCGCGCCTCCGGTTACGGCGGCCATGAAGACGCTGGCGGCCAGGCCGAGCTTCAGCAGCGCTATCGTCAAGGCGACCGTGATCGGGATGAGCAGCCAGCCGTTTCGCAGCTGGCAGGCGGCCGTCTCGCCGAGGCGGCGCCAGGTAGGTCGTGTCGTCATTTTTGGCTTCTCTCCTTTCGTGTCTGAGTACGGCGTAGACCGTCACGATGGGGATCACAACGGCCGCGAGAATGGCCGTGGCGGCTACGAGCCCCACCGAGATGATGGATGCGGCCCTGTCGGCCTCCACGAGGCGTCCTATGAGTCTGAGCAGCTCCGGATCGGTGCGTGCCGTCAGCTTGGCAACCACGCAACCTCCGGCCGCGCTCACGGCCACCACACACGCTGTCACAGCCACGACCGAGGGTCTTGTCGGGTGACTCAAGGCTGCGCCCTCCTTTGTCTCATGAGCGCGAAGAACGTGGCTGCGAGCGCGCATCCGCTCAGCACGACCACGCCGACCACGATGGACTCGACGTGCCTGCGTATTCCGATCTCTTCGACGAGGTGGGCCGCACGCCGCCGTTCCACTTCGAGCCGCGCGGCGGCCTGGCGGTTTGCCTCTTGAAGCTGAACGTTCTCGGACTGTAGGTGTCCGGCGTCCCGGCCGTGACCGTAAGTGGATCTCCCGGCCCCGCCTCCGCCGCAGCTCCGGATGTTGCTCAGGACAACGACCGCAATGATCAGAACCATAATGGCGGCCGGACCGTCTTTCATGTTTTACCTCCTTGGTTGAAATGGATGTTCGTGGGCAGAGAAAAGGCCCGATCGGCCCCCGCGAGGGGTTCGATTCGGGCCGTTTGGGCTGCCCGGAGTGCTACTCCGCTGGCAAGTTATTATGCCACGAAAACGGGGGGGAATTCAGTCGATGGAACGAGGCGTCTGGGAAGCCGAGATTGTAGACAGCGCGCCGAGGCCGGCTATGCATGGACATTTGTTCTACTAATCGTGTCCCGCCGTCGCGCCCCCCAATCGTGTCCCGATTTGCTTGCGTCAACGCCCCGCCTGAGCCTTCGCGGCGCCAGCCGCGATAGGTTCCAGGCGCTTGAATCCCCTCTAAGCCCTTTTGGAGGGGCAGTGGCTCCTCCTCAATGCATAATGCAGCGGGCTCGCGCCGCACGGGGCGGCGTGTCCCAGTTAGTAACGTCACACTCACAAAGAGAAGGAGCCAAATGAAGTATTACACCTCGACGACAGAGTTCAACTGTGGAATCGATCTGCACGCACGGCAGATGTACGCGTGTGTGGCCCCGGTCAGGCGGCGGACAGTTGACGGACTTCCTTCCGGATGCGCATGGCGGACGCATCTTTTGCAGAGTCGAGATCGAAATCCATCTGCAGCCCGAGCCAAAAACTGGCCGAATTCCCGAAATAGCGGGAGAGCCTTAACGCGGTATCGGCGGTTATGCTTCGCTTCGCGTGAACGATTTCGTTGACCCTGCGCGGGGAAACGCCGAGATCGTTACCAAGCTGATTCTGGCTAATGCCCAACGGCTTCATGAATTCTTCCATCAGGATTTCACCAGGATGAATCGGTGGTATCTTTTTCATATATTACCCTTTGTGATAGTTGACAATTTCCACCTCATGGGCGTTCGCATCCCGCCAAATGAAGCAAATACGCCACGCATCATTTATCCGTATGCTGTGCTGACCTTTTCGCGTTCCCGATAGAGCTTCGAGCCGGTTTCCCGGAGGAACCCGGAGATCCTGAACCGTCGAGCTGCGGTGAAGCATGCGCAGTTTCCGAAAGGCGACTCTCTGAATCGCAGCCGGCAATTTTCGCGAATGCTGACGGGTGAAGATCTTTTCGGTTTCTTTACACCGGAAGTTCTCAATCATGGTGCCAGGATATAACGCATAACGTTATATGTCAACAACATTCCGGGCCAACGCTCAGCGTCACTTTGCGCGCGCGAAGCGTGCGATAAAGTGCACGCTGTTGTGTACGCCCAGCATGGGCGCGAACTAATGGGGTTAAAGTCCCCTGTATGTGAACCGCCCTACGTTCGTTGAACGTAGGGAAAATACTAGCCTGTGGCAACTGCGGAAGGGTGACCGACCGTGGGAGGCCTAATCCTCCCGGCTACCCGATTGGGCTCCGATTGTGTTCAAGCCCGATCCATCTTAAAGCTCAGGCCCGAAGTCTCCCACGCTCCCGAGCGATTTACGCCCGGATGACCTCCGTTGTGTCTTTACCACGGGCGGGGTGAATATCCGGCGGAAGTTGCTTGATTTGCATACTGGACACTTCGTCACATGGGCATCCGTCATTCGTTGGGTCATTTCATGAAGTTTTTGGCACTTCTCGCACTCATATGTATACGTCGCCATTTGGCCTCCTGCACAATCGTGCAACTGAACAATGCTTCTTCTTGCCCAACGTTACGCCTCTCGCGTTCCGATGGCGAGCTTGCGAGCCTTTGGGATCGCGAGCAGGCCGCTGGTTGGCGATGGTTGTCCGCGCGATCCGTGCGCTCGCGAGACGACGGGGGTGCACGACGGCGCGAGACGATAGATTGCGAGTCCGGTACACGGTCGCATGGACATTTGTTCTGCTAATCG
>JAQBUX010000119.1 GCA_027623795.1 Chloroflexota bacterium | reverse complement strand
TTCGGGTTTCTCAGATCCGGACGGCCGCTCGATCTCCTAGTTCCCGAGGTCAAACAGGTTCAGGTCGCATGTGTTCAGCACCCGGAGGATCGAGAACGCCGCCAGCCCGGACAGTTCACCGGACGCCAGGGACTCGAGAGATTCCTGGTCGAGTTGCTCCGTCAGGCAGGCGAGTTGTTCGGCAGTGATCGGAAGGTCCGAGAGGTCCGGAAACCTGCGTCGCCGGGTACCGACGGGATGCCCGGCAAACCCGGAATGCCGTCAGATCCCGGCAAGCCGGGGATATCCGTGATCGATGGCAGGTCTGCATGATCATCTGCGGCATCGTCGTCGGCGTTCGTTTCCGGTGCGCCGTCTCCGGTGAATGTAATCAGGTCAGCGAGTTCAACTCCGCAGGTGTTGAATACCGACAGGACGGGAAGAATCTGGGCCGGATCCAAGTCGCCGCCGACCAGGCTTTCGAGCAGATCTGCGTCGACTGTCAGCACCACGCACGCAAGTTGCTCCGCCGTGAACGGCAGACTGTCGAGCCCTTCAAACCCCTCGCCCGCCCTCTCCGCATACAGTCGATCGGCGGATTCGATCAGGTTCGCGAGGTCGACGCCGCAGACCTGAAGCGCGGGCGCAACCGATAAAACGGCGGTAAGGGAGCTGTTGTCGGTCAGGAGTTGGGTGATGAGCTCCGCCTCGACCTGCACCGAGAGGCACTGGATGTCGGTCTCGGTCAGCCCCAACGCATCGAGGTCCGCGACGTCGATCGAAAGAGCGTCCAGATCGATAGCGGGCGGGACGACCGGTGTCTCCGTGGGCGCCGGGGTCGGCGGCGGCGCAGTGACGGCGATCGGCTCAGGCTCGTCGCTGCTCGCGCACGCCACGGCCAGTACCAGCAGGGCCGCTGGTACGACCCAGAGTATCTTGAAATTGCGTGACATCGCTCACTCCGGACCGCACAAGGGATGATCCGTGAGATTCCGGACCGACAAGTACTGCAATGATCTCACGCTTATCGCGAAGGTGGTACCGGCGCACGCAACTATATCTGGCTAATCCAGCCCGAGAAGCACTCGCCGAACCAGGCCAAGACAGCTCATCGCGGCTCGCCGCCGATCAGGGACGCCGCGGCCCGCTGACCTCACATGACGCGTGTGCGTACCGCCATCAACGGTAACGGCTATATACGTCTCGCCACGACCCAGGTTTTCGGTACGTTGGTCGCCCTCTTCCACCGCGTGAACGGCGACACCGAGCGTCGCGCCCGAGATGGCGCGCACCGCTCGCGATAACGCAGCTGCGCGGTCCGGCCCGTCGGCGAATGGCGGCGTCTCTCCGCCCGCACTCGCCAGTCGTTCCAGCGCCTCGTTCGTGTTGACGATGTTGCCCTCAACAAACGCCGTCCCGGCGGCGTTCTGGAAAGCGTCCGCAATCGCCCCACCCGCGAGGTCTTCGTAGGTCGCTACCGTCAGTCCGCGGTCCGCGATCAATCCGCCGACCACCGACTCAAGCGTCTGGTCGTCGGTCGCAAACACGCTATCGCCAAGTAAGCGGCGCGCCTCTTCCTCAACCGGGCCGATCAAACCCTCCGCCTCCTGTGCCGAACTGGCGCGGGCGGCGATCCTGACATCAACCTGACCCGGGTGCGCCATCGTGCCGACGCCGGGGTTTGAGTCATCCGTGATCAGATGTCCGATCAGGTGATCCACATTGCTCTCGCCGAGGTCCGCTACCTTGAGCACGCGGTACTGAATCACGTCCGTGACGTTGAACTTTTCCTTGATATAGGGAAGAACCTCGTTATCGATTAACCACTTCATCTCGAACGGGACTCCCGGCAGCGAGATGATCACCCCGCGGTCGTCTTCGACGATGAAGGCGGGCGCCGTCCCGTTGGGGTTTCGGATGATCCGCGCGCCGTCCGGGACCTCAGCCTGACGCTCATTGTTCTTTGTCAGGATGAACCCGCGTTTTCGGAACCGCTCCTCCAGCTCTCGCAAAGACTCTTCGTCGACCACAACCTTCCGACCCATCACCTCGGCGACGATCTCACGCGTGAGGTCGTCACGTGTCGGCCCGATTCCGCCGGTCGTGATGACGACCTGTGACCTGCCGTGAGCGCGGGTCAGCGTGTCCAGCATCCGCGTCCGGCTGTCGCCGACCGTGTCCACGTAATGGAGATCGATTCCGTTGTCAGCGAACCGTTGCGCGATCCAGGCCGAGTTTGTATCGACGATCTGGCCGAGTAGCAGTTCCGAACCGATAGCGACTATCTCTGCGTTCATGTTTCCTGGCACATCTCACTGATTCAGCAGGGCATCGCACTGCGGACCGGAAGCGTAGGACCGCCGTCCTTCTCCGTCAAACGTCTCGACGGAGGAGGAGGAGTTATCGACACGTGGCGGTGCGCAGAAAAAACCGGCAAAGCCTTCGATTGGCCAGTTTTCGGCGGGTGTTCCCGGCTAAGAGCCGGAGCGAGAATCATCTTATTTACGGCCGGCGAGCGGGTAGGGGCGGGCCCTGATCCGCCCTTGGGCGTACCGCGATACGCCCACGTGGCGCCGTCACCTTTTTAAGGCAGCCGTCCTACCCGTACTTCATCGCGGGAGTCGCGCAAGAGGGATGTTGACACCTTTAGAACGGTTGTTCTAGTATGCGAACACGCGTTCTAATTCGGCTTCAGGACACGGCTCCGGACACCCATATCCGGACAGTTGCCTGCTTCCCCACGCAGGCTGAGAGGTTACGAGGACATGACGACACTTGCCACCCCGATCGCCACGAGGCTGAAGTCCCGGTTCCCCGCTTCCGCACCTGGAGCGACGGAGGAGCACCTCGACCAGTCTGACGAATTCGCCCGCGCGGTGATAGATAGTGTCGTGACTAAACGCGGAGAGACGCTTTCCGTATCGCTGCAATCCGAGGCCGAAGCGATATCGATCTCCTCCCGCATCGAACTGCTCTTATTGACTGTCGGGATGGGCGTCGGTTCGTGCTCGGTTCGCGTTGCCCCCTCCTTCCTGGGACACACTTACCCCGCCATGCGCTCACTCGCCGTCGCCCTTGACGAGTCGGGACTCAGCGGCGTGTGGTCCGGCGTCGATGGGCGAAGTATCCGTCTCGTCGACGCCTGGCAGTTGTTCATTAGCGTCGACGCTCCATCCGCCAGGCAGCCCGTCGGGCAGCCCGACCGGCCGGACACACTGCTCGAGGTGGTCTCGGCGGACCGAATATCGACCGATTGGTACCGCAACCGTGTCGCTCCCCGATCTTCTGCCAAAGGGTTGACGACAGTCTTTTATGGTCCGGCCGTTCGATCAGCGGACGGAGGCGAGTCACTTTTCGACCGTGTACGACGCTCGAATCTCACGAAAGAGTGGCGCGACGGCGTTCGTCGCCACTTCGACGCAACCGCTCAACGCGCCGGAGTTTCGAGCGCGAGTTAGACGGACGATCCATCCATGGTACGCGGGGGGAACCCCGGCGACATTCGCCGATCCCCGTATCAAACGACTACTGATGTTTAGGAGGCGACGTGACGACGATCAGGCTAGTCCGGGCAGACACACTGCCGGAGAACATCAACTACCACGATGACGGCTGCGAGGTTTCGGTCTCCTGCCTGACCTGCCCGTTGCCGATATGCAAGTTCGATGACCCCGGCTGGCTGCAACGCGCCAGCCGCCAGAACCGTGACGAGGCGATGATCCATGCCCGGGAGGTCGAGCGTCTCTCGGTCGCCGAGATCGCCGGACAGTTCGAGGTGAGCACGCGAACGGTGCACCGCGTACTGAAGCAGGATCGCGAGGGCGTCAGGCAAATGCCCGACCCGGATCAGCGACCCTCACTGTCCATGTTGACCCTTCGGACTCGCTCCCCGTTCAGGGCGCCCGCTCCCCTGCCCCGAATTTGGCCACCGGCAGATCGGGATGCACGCACCCGCGTCGACACTCCGATGTTGAGCCGTTCGGCGTAGGGCCGCGGGCGCCAGAGGACCCGTGCAGCCCGGAGTTCGGGTTGCACAGTGTTTCGGTGGCCCGGCGTTCGGTTCCCCGGTGTTTCAGGTTACCCGGTGTTTTGGCTACCCGGGCGTCTCGAGGACCCGTTCGTTTTTGCCGGCGCCGACCCTGACACGGCGCCCCGTTGCCTGGTACACAACGCGTTCGGCGATGTTTGTGGCGCGGTCGGCGATACGCTCAACATTGTGGGCGGCCCACAGCAAATACGTTCCCCGTTCGACGTTCACCGGATTGGCCTTCATCAGCTCTAGAAGATCTATACGAACCTTCCGGTACAGATCATCGACCAGGTCGTCGTCCGGACCTATCATCATCGCCGCTGCGCTGGCGGCGGCGTCGTCACGCGTAAGGAATGCGTCCAGGCTCTGCTTGAGCATATGTACGGCGCGCTCGCCCATCGCCGGAATGTCGATCAACTCTTTCAGGGGCGGTTCCGGACCCATCATCAAACTGATCTTGGCAATGCCCTCGGCATAGTCGCCCATCCGCTCTAACTCTCCGGCGATGTGGAGTGAACTTACGATGCGACGCAGATCGCCGGCTACCGGCGCCTCACGCCGAATCAGCTCTATGCAGGCGTCCTCAACCAGATGACGTTTCTCGTCGATCAGGTCGTCATCATTAATAACGGTCGATGAAAGATCCAAATCACGCGATTTGAGGGCGTTCAACGCACTGAAGATCGAACTCTCGACGAGCGCACCGAGAAGTACCAGCTCCGCTTCGAGCTGTTGCAGATCGCGGTCAAACTCTTCTCGTGCCATCGCGTGCCTCGGACGATCAACGTGTCAGCGGTCTGCCAGGATTTCCCGTCAAAATTTCGCCGGATAGGAAATCGATGACGCAAGAACCGGGGATGATGAAGTCGCAGAGTATAGCAGCGGGAGATCGCGCAACCTAATTCAGATGTCTGGCGATAACCCGTGACCGCCAAATGTCCTGGTCCCAAACGTTTTGATCCCAAACGTCGTGATCAAGGCAATCAACCGCCGCCCGCCGGCTGTACCGAGTTCCATCAAATCCAGAGTAATCGCCCGCCAATTCAACGTGCGAATGACTATCACACCTCGACCCACGACACGATTCGCACCTGACTTCTTTCACGTCCGCTTCCCTTCGGTCGTAGAATTGATGCCGACACCCCTGTCCGGTCAGCCTCCGACGCCGCAGTCCGGCCGCCGCAACCTGAATCCTCCCTCTCCCCCACCGATTGCCTTTTGCAGGAATTCGCCTGCCTTCCCCAGGAAACTTTCTTTAAGGACCGCGCCCGAGTGACACTCACCTCCACGGAACCGGATCAGACAACTCCCGCCGAAACCCGTCTCCCGTCCATCCTCGACCTGGCCGAGGACGACCTCATTTACGAGGTTTCGAAGCTCGGCCAGCCAGCGTTTCGCGCTCGCCAGTTGTGGCGCGCTCTGTACCACGACGGCGCGCCGTCGTTCGCCGATATGACAACGCTCTCGAAGTATCTCAGGAGCGATCTGGAGAAACGCTTTACGATCGCGCCGTTCGAGCCCGTAATGGAGCTTCGGTCGTCCGACGGCTCGACCGACAAAGTGTTATTCCGGCTACCGGATGGCGAACTTATCGAGACCGTTCTTATGCGCTACGGGCTGGACGGCCACAGACGAGCGCGCCGCACCGTATGCATATCGACCCAGGCCGGATGCGCACTCGGTTGCACCTTTTGTGCGACCGGGCAACAGGGATTTCGTCGCCAGCTCGGTCCCGGGGAGATCGTCGCGCAGGTGCTGCACATGCGGCGGGTGATCAGGAGCGAGAATGCGGAACTGGTCGCCGGCGGCGGCGCAAAGAAGGACGAAGTCCCGGAGATCACCAACGTGGTGTTCATGGGGATGGGCGAGCCTCTCGCGAACTACGGCAACACGATGCAGTCGATATCCGTGATGAACCACGCCCAGGGTATGAACATCGGCGCGCGGCACCTGACGGTATCGACGGTCGGCCTCGTCCCCGAAATCCGCAAGCTGGCGCGTGAGCCATATCAGTTGAACCTGGCGGTATCCCTGCACGCCCCGGACGATGACTCGCGCTCGCGGACGATGCCGATCAACAAGCGTTACCCGATCGCCCGTTTAATGCACGCCTGCCGCGACTACATTGAACTGACAAACCGCCGCATTTTCTTCGAGTACGTTCTCCTCAAGCACGAAAACGACACTCCGGAGCACGCCCGGAAGCTTGCAGCGCTCCTCGACGGGATGATGTGCCACGTAAACCTGATCCCGGTGAACCCGACTGAAAACGGGCCTTACGAGCGGCCGGAGGACAAACGAACCGCGGTTTTCCGCGAGATCCTCCGGCACGCCGGCATCGCCAATACGGTTCGCCAGGAAAAGGGGATCGACATCAACGCCGGGTGCGGTCAGTTGCGAGCACGCGCCCTTGCAGACGCGGTGGAAACGTCGAGCTAGCGCGACCGGCGACCCACCCGGCCCACAGATCGCGCCACGTACCCGTCTGCCTGTACATCGGAAAACGTTATTTACCGGCCGTTTAGTAAACTAGACCGGCATCACCTCGGAACGATTCGTGTGCGCCCGGCCAGCCGCCGCAGTCGCCTCAAGTGATCCGGCGATCATCACGCCCTCGTCGATCCGTTCCGCCACGTCCTCGGGTCCGCCACCGTCCAAGAACTTGACGCCGTTGGCGAAACAGGCGTCTCGTATCCGTGTCCGGGCCGCCTCTAACTCTGCCGGCCGAGGTTTCGGCTGAGAAGACTTGTAGCCATGCGACAACGCCATGTCCCCCGGCCCCCACTCGGCGAACGCTATGCCGGGGACCCTGAGCGTCGATTCAACTGTGTTCAAGGCCCGTTTGTTTTCGATCTTCAAACCGAGGATCATCTCCCCGTCCGGGTTTAGCGGCCACGGCTCAGCCTTGTCGAGATACTCCTCGTTCGATATGCCCCAGATCGGGGCCGCAGACGCCTGCCCGCCGTTGCCTCGCTCGCCATGGTCGAGGCCCGCGCCGACGCCGAGCGTGTGGAACGGGTAACGGCAGGCCTCGACGAACGCCTTGACCGCCGCCGGGTTCTCGGCCTGACATAGCAGGATGCCATGAACCCCGCGGGCGAGGATCTGGCGAAACTGCCATGCGTTGTACCGGATCGACTCGACCGAGCCGCCATCGACCGGCGCTTCGACGATGACCGGCGGCGTTCGGTGCCCGCTGTTGGTCGGCCCGCCGTCGACAAGCCCCTTCATGAACTGGTCCAGCCCGGCCATGTCAAACGCACCGTGCTCCATGCCGATGTTTATGTAGTCAGCCCAGGTCTTCGACATCCGCTTCCCGGCGTCGTAGGTGAGCTCGTTCCCGGTATGCCCGCCGACGTAATAGACCGGCTGTCCGGCCTCGAACAGCTCGATTACGCGATTGATCCGATTCGGCATCTGTATCCCCCGGCTATGCGAACGACGCCTGCCGTCGTCACGGATTGTTTTACCAGAACTCGGGCGATGCCGCACCCGGCAAAGTGGATCATCCGGCATCGGTATCGAACGGCGACGATCGCAAGATAGGATTCTCCAGATCATGGCGCTGGCAACCTGCATTTTTCAAACGGAACGGCTGGAGGCGAGGGAGTGGCATTCGCTTTCCAACGTTGATCCGCGCCTACCGTCCCTGGCAGATATCGTCGCGGCCATGCTCACCGAATCGGTAACCCGCGCCCTTCCGATCTCCTGGCAAGGTGAGTACGACGCCGAACGCGCCCGGGAATGGATCGCCGAGCGAGACCAGGAAGGGACGACGCTTCTTGTGACCGACAGATCGAGCCGTCAGGAGGTGGGACTGGTGATCCTGAGCGAGGCCGAATCCGGACGGGATTCGGGTACCGACGTGCGGCTCGGTTACCTGTTGTCAGAGGGCGCCTGGGGGAAAGGTTTTGCCACCGAACTGGTGGCCGGACTTGCCTCCTGGTGCGGCGCACAGTCTTCCATCACTTCGATCTCCGCCGGAGCGGATCGCGACAACCTGGCTTCCAGACGCGTGCTGGAGAAGGCCGGCTTCCGCGTGGTTCAAGATGGGAACGACGGCGATGTAGCCGGGCTGACGTATCGCCTGAATCTACGCTGACGCGTGGACGGTCCTTCGAGAGCCTCAGAGTGCGGGGGTGTGGCCCATCACGCGGCGTTCGGGGGTGAACGACGGTCCTTCCAGAGCCTCAGGACAGGGTGATCGGAAGCGCCGAGACGTGTCGCAGAACCGCCTACCTCATGCCCAG
>JAQBUX010000118.1 GCA_027623795.1 Chloroflexota bacterium | reverse complement strand
TGGCCAGCGAACTTGCTCGACGAACGCCTGCACTGCGTCCGCCTGTCGCGCATGTGTGTGCAGGATGCCATGAACGCCGGCGGAAAGGACGTGACGGACCTGCCACGCGTTCGCCTCAACCTCGTATCGAGTCTTGGCGTTCGATGGCACTGTCGCAATGACCGTCGCCATCCGATACCCGTCCGGGGTCGGCCCGCCGTCGACGATTCCCTGCATGAACTGGTTCAGCCCGACCGTGTCGAACGGGTCTTTCTCGAAGTCCACGATCAGGAAGTCGGCCCAGGTTTGCGCCTGCTTTTTGCCGTTTTCATATGTGAGCTCGCCCGCCCCGGTGTAGTAGATCGGGTGGCCGGCTTCTAGCAGATCGATACAGCGATTGATGCGTTTCGGCATTGACGAAAGTTCCTCCTGACGATGACGGCGCAAGGACATGATGCGGCCCGGAGTGTAGACCCCTCGTCGGCAAGCCACAACGAAGGCGGAATTCGTCGAGCATCGCCGCTAAGATTGCGTGTGCTACCGCGTGCAACGTCCCGCACGAAAAACAAATGCCCGCCTGAAGTGCGGCCGTGAACGGAGATTGTGTCGATTGCAGTGGACCGAATTTTTTGGAGCGCTGGCGGAGCGGGAACCCGACGACGAGTTCGCAACCGGCCGACCGGGTGGCCTGTCGCCCGATCTCGCTGACCGGATAGCGGATGACATCGCGCAAAAGCTAGAACTGAACCCCGACGATACCTTGTTGGACTACGGAAGCGGGCCCGGCGTGATAACGCGGCGGCTTGCACAACGAGTCGCCAGAACGACCGCATCAGACACTCCAATATCGATACTGGAGCGGGGCCGGACGGCCGGCGGGGAGATCGACTGGGTGGAGTTGGATCCGGGCGCAACCGATCCGCCATGGACCACGGGATCGTTCACAAAAGTGTTGTCTTACAACAACGCCCGGACGTATTCGACCCATCAGGAACTGCGTGGCCCGATCGATACCCTGTGCGCTGCGGTCGCGCCCGGAGGCACCGTCTTGTTCGGCGACATCCCTGACCGGGAACGCACCGGACAGTGGGAGTCTGGCGAGCGCGGCAGAGACGAGAACCGAACTGTCTGGATCGGTAGGCTGGAACGGCGCGCACTCGACATGGAGCGGGACGCCCGGAACATGACCGAATTCATGGCGAGGCTACAACGTCTCGGTATCGAACCACCAAAGGAGTTCGGGGAGCGCCACCCCGGATTCATGCGTGATGTCGTGACCCGGATTTTCCGCGAGAACGGCGGAGAAGTTAGCGTCGTCACTCAACCGCTCGATTTTCCCAACGCGCACACCTGCGTCGACTACGTGGTCAGGTTCCAACACTGAACGATGCCAGTGATGCCAGTACGGGGTAATGATTGCTTCCCGGTGTACGCGGAGATACCATTCCGGCCGTGAATACAGACGCCGACGCCGCACGTAGACGGCGGGGCCGATGGCTGTAGGCGGCGATGCCCAGTCTTCGGTCGTTGCAGCTCCTGACGGCGACGATGACGGATCCGGGTTAGACCTCAAACCGTGGTCGGCGTTCGCCTATCGAGACTTCACGATGCTCTGGCTCGGCGGCGTGGCGATGATGGTCGCGCAGTTCATGCGCCTGTTGACGAGCATCCAGTGGGTCTTCGAGGAGACTGACTCGGAAGCTCTCCTGGGGCTTCTTGGCGCCGTCCAATTCATCCAGATGCCGTTCGTCATCTATGGCGGCGCGCTGGCTGACGTAGTTGACCGCAAGAAGCTGATGGCGATGACGCAGATCGTCTCGCTGATCTCCCTCGTGCTTGTGTCCGTTGCGGCCTTTAGCGGCTCGCTTGAGGTCTGGCACATATTCGTCATTCACGGCGTTACCGGCGTGGTCAATATGCTGGGGAGCTCTGCCCGGCCGGCCATGATTTCCCGTGTCGTGCCGCGCACGCACGTGACACATGCGGTCACAACAAATACCGGGACGTTCCAGGTGGCCGCGATCGTTGCGCCGATCATGTTTGGCATCGTCTTCACGGTGTTCGGCGTCGGCGCGGCCTTTGCCGTTGGTGCGGTGGTCGCCGCTATCAGTGTTGTGACTCCGTTCCTGATACGGGTCTCGGGGGAACCGGAAGGCGGCTCGCGCCGCGTCACCCTCCGATCGTTGAAAGAGGGGTTCACTTTCGTCCGACGGCACAAGATACTCCCGGGCCTGTACCTCCTGGACATCGGCGTCACGGTCATGAGCTTCTATCGTTTCCTCTTCCCGATCTTTGCGGATGGCCTTTACGACATGGGGGCCGTCGCAGTCGGACTTCTGAACGCCTTCAACTCCGCGGGCGGGCTCCTTGGCTCGGTCGTAGTGCTGTACACGGCGAGGTTTGCCCGCAAAGGGCTTCTTGTTCTCATAGCGACGGCCGTCTACGGAGTTCTGTTGATCGCCTTCGGGACTGTCGAGATATTCGCCATCGGGTTGCTGATCGTTGTTGGCCTGGGCATGACTGATGCGATCGGGATGACGATGCGCCAGACCGTGGTCCAGTTAACGACACCGGACCGTTTGCTCGGCCGCGCCAGCAGCGCCCATTCCTTCGCTGCGATGGGAGCTAACAACGTGGGCCAGGTTGAGGTGGCGTTCATGTCCGGTGGGATTGGCGCAGGGCCAACGATGATCCTTGGCGGTGTCGTGTCGATAATCGTGGTAGGGCTCATCTGGAAGTTCGTTCCCGGGGTCAGCGCCTACCGGTATGAACCGGGATCCGAACGCAACGCCGCCGAGCACGCCGACGACTGACCCGGATCTGAAGATGACGGCGGATGAAGCGGTATCGCGCGGAGCCAAACCGTCAGCGAGTTGGGTCGCAGAGTACGACGGTTCTCGTCAACGTTAAGTCCATTTGCAACCGGTCGTCCGACTTCGGTGTACCATCTCCGCAGCTTTCCGCCGCGTTTGTATCGCATCGGTCGTGGATATCAACGGCGATACAACTGAGCTGAAACCAGAGTCGTCGGACATGGCCGTGACGATACAACTTCACGACGTGGACACAGTCCTGGACTGCCGGTTGCTGATAACGCACCCGACGCGTCCTCGCGTCCTGACGGTTCGCCACTCCAACGCCTGGTCATTACCGGCGTTAACGCCTCTCGAACACCATGTCGCAGCGGTACGTCACATCAATCTGTCAGCGTTTCGACTGTTTGGACTCCGGACTTGTGTACGCCGGTTGATTCGTGAGAGCACAGACGACTCCAGCTATCACAGTATTTTCAGGTGGTACGAGTTGGAGGTAGTCGGAGAACTCGCAAAGCAACGGATCGAGAGAACGGCGTGGGCTGGAAGAGATGTCCTGGACGAGATGGAGTTCGAACCGCCCGCAGACCGGGACGTCACCGAAGCCTGGCTACGTGACTACGAGGCGACCGACGATGGTGCCATCGGGCCGCCGTGGAACCAACCAGGTTGGTTCGAGTCGGCTTCCACCTGGATGCGGCGCCGTGCCGCAGCGGCCGGAGCGCCGCCGGTCGATCAACCGCCGGAACAGCACTGGAACGACGACGCCATTTGCGTTCTTGTAGCGGCGTCGGATCTGGGCGCAATCGTGATGACGGCCTCGACATCGCCCAAAGCCATCGGTAGCTCCCTGTGGGCGTCACGCCTCGACGGGGCGCGAATTGAACCTATCGCCGAAGATTCAGCCCGCAATTGGGCTCTCTATCGAGTTAGCGATGCGCCCGGGCTATGGAGTTGATGAACCCAGAGCCCCGAACTAAATCCCGGATCACACGGTAGACAGGTCGTGGCTGACGACATATCGGCGGGATGCCGTGTGCGACCACGGTTCATCCCGCCAGATACAGGATGCGGCCCGATCAGGTCAGCCGCCACTCCAGGTCAAGCTCTGACGTGATGTCGCGGAACCAGTCGATCACCTCTGGGTGATACGGGACTCCATTCGCACGGCGGTCGATCTCGTCCTCATGCTCAGGCAGCCCGGCATACATGACCCTTTCATGACCCGGCGCCGGTTTTGACTCGCGCAGAGTCCGCATGAACAGATCCATATCGTCTTTGAAACCGTCCAGGTCCGTAAATGCGTCGACCTTGTATGCCAGGAAGTGGTGCGCCGCGCCGCCTCGGGACGCCTGGCCAGCCTCCGCTCGCCCCTTCACGACAAAACCGGGGCCGGTGCCTGACAACAGGCCGCTCAAGATGTCGACCATAACGGACAATCCATAGCCCTTGTGCGAGCCGAGTTCACGCGTTCCACCTACAGGGAGCATGAACATCTGATCCGGAGGGTCCACCTCCTCCATGATCGGGTTGCCCTCGGCGTCCGCTATCCAGCCCGGCATCATCTTGACACCCAGCCGTTTCGCCAGCGTCGCCTTGTTCCCGGCCACGCTGCTCATGGCGGCGTCGAACACGAACGGCGGCTCGTCGCGTGTTGGAGCGGCGAAGCCGATCGGGTTGAGCCCGATCAACGGCTCCGCCCCCCAGGTCGGCAAGACGTTGATCCCCCCGACCGTCATGGCGACGCCGATCATGTCGTGCGGCAGCGCCAGCATGGCGTGGTACGCCGCCGCTCCAAAGTGACGCCCGTTGGCGACCACGACGGCGCCGATACCCGTCCGTTCCGCTTTCTCGATCGCCAGGTTCATCGCCTTCGGACCGATAACAAGACCATGTCCGGAGTCGCTTTCGATCGTCGCCGTGGAGAGAGACTCCCGGACTATCTTCCAGTCCGGGCGCGGGTTCATGGTCCCGGCTGCGAAAGCGTTCATGTAAGAACGCATCATGTTGGACACGCCGTGCGTCTCGATGGCGCGCAGGTCAGCGAACATGAGCACGTCGGCTGATTGCGCCGCGTCCTCTGAGGACATGCCGACGTGCCGGAACATGTCTTCGAGGGTCGCCCGCATGTTTTCCTGGGGGACCCGGATGGCGATCTCTTCCGGTACACGGAAACGTGGCAGAACCAACTCGATACTCCAATCAGGCGCACTTCGCGAGCGCCTATTTTTCAGGTCACTTCAATGACTCGCCAGGCGGCCGATTCGGGGGCCTAGTTCCCGGATTGTTCCCGGTATTCGACAAAGCGGTCGTTGACGAAACCGATGCCGAACCCCAAAGGGCTGCCGAGGTTCAAGAACTTGTAGCCCCAGTCGACCTTTTGCCGGATCTCTTCCGGATCGCCAAGGGTCGTGCCGATGATTTTCCCGCTTCCCTCGGCCCGTTTTGGCATCTCTTGCATGATGTTCTGGACCTTCGGATTCTGCATATCGGTCATCACGCCGAGAGATGCAGATAGGTCCATCGGACCGACGAGGAGGACTTCGAAGCCGTCAAGCGCCAGTATGTCGTCGACCTGGTCGTAGTGCTCCTGGGACTCCATCTGGAGGATCAGAACCGTCTCCTCGTTGGCGGTGTTGATGACGTTGACGAAGTCTTCACCGGCCAGCGCCGGCCATGTCGGCGAGATGCCGCGGTTGCCCAACGGTGGATACCTTGCGTACTCGATCGCACGTTTTGCCTCTTCGACGTTGCCAATCTGCGGAACCATGACAGCGGACGCGCCGGCGTCAAACGCCTTTTTGATGTGCGTCGGGTCGTTCCACGGCACGCGCACCATCGGCGCGATGCCCTGCTGCCGGAGCACGATCGGGATCATCTCCATGTCGCGCGGACCAAACGGAGAGTGTTCCTGGTCAATCCAGATGAAGTCCGCGGTCGAGCCATATGCGATCTCGGCGGCGATACGTATGTCATGCGTGGGGAGCGCTGTCCCAAGAACAAGCTTTCCGGCCTGGATTTTTTTCTTGAGTGGGTTCGGGTACATGAAATCCTCTGTTGTGGCGCCACTGCACGGCGTTGTCAGAAAGGCGGACGAGCGGCGCCGGGACCGTCCGCAACAACGGCGTCACGCTAACCGAACGGGCGGCGATGTCAAGATGCGAGAGGGCATCATAGCGACCGCGGCGCGCGCTAACCCCCTGCGTCCATGACCCGGTACACCCCGCCGTCGAATCCCGTCACGTACAGTTCCCCACTGGGGTCTTCGCCGAACGACGAAATCGACACATCCGTGTCGGCTATCAGCGCGCTGTCATACGCCTGTCCACCGCTAACACGGATCGCCCAGATCCGACCGGAGCAGAAGTCCCCGTATACGTACGCGCCCCGGAGCCATTCGATCTCTTCGCCGCGGTACACGTAACCACCGGTGACCGAGCAGCCAAAAGTGTGGTCGTACTCGACAACCGGCGCGATTACGCCATCCGTGTCGCACCCACTACGGGGTGAAAAGCAGAGGCTTCCCTCAAGGCGGTTCCAGCCATAATTTCCGCCACGGACTACGAGGTCAATCTCCTCACGTGCGCCCTGCCCTACATCGCCCAGCCACAGATCGCCGGTCGCCCTGTCAAAACTGAAACGCCAGGGGTTGCGGAAACCGTATGCCCACACCTCTGGACGTCCCTCGGGTAGTCGACTGAACGGATTCGTATCGGGTGAGGTGTACGACTCCCCGCCACGACCGGGAGGGATGATCCTCAACACCGTTCCGAGCAGGGTATCCGGGTTCTGGCCGTAAGAGCGCGGGTCCCCTGCGCTCCCTCCGTCACCGACGCCGACGTACAGCATGTTGTCCCGCCCGAAGGCGAGCATGCCACCGTTGTGGTTGGCGAACGGTTCCTCGATCTCCAGCAGCACGAACTCGGTCGACTCGTCCGCGTGGCCGTCGGCGTCCGCCTCGAAACGGCTCAGTACTGAACGGCGTGGACCAGACGCCGAGTAGTACACGTAAAACTGGCCGTTCTCGACGAATTCAGGGTCGAACGCAAGCCCGAGAAGCCCTTCCTCGTTGCCACTACGACTTACGCGATCTTCGATGTCCAGCAGCACGTCGAAGGTATCGACCCGGGGATCGTTCCGAAACGTGACGACCGTCCCCGCCTGGTTGACGACGGCCAGGCGTTCGCCGCGTCCGGGAACCTCGGTGAGAAAGACGGCGCGGTCGCCAAACGCCTGCTCGCTGATTTCCAAGAACGTCTCGGTGAGTTGAATTGCTCCCAGTGGCGTCGTATTTGCAGGGGCGTCAGGACTTCCGGGTCCGACGATCTGGGTCGGCGCCTCGGTCGTCGGCCGCGCCACATCGGCGGGCTGAATGTCACCGCAGGCGACGGCCGCGACAACGAGCAATCCGAGCGAAACGCGCGCCAGCCAGAGTGCCAACCGCGCCCGTCGCTGGCTGGCGCAATCCGATCGGTCGATTAAAGCAGCCATAACCGTCCAGTACGGATGCTGCCTCCGATCAGCTCTTACGCGAGCCGGTCGTATCCGGGTCAGAGCCCCTGAACATCGCGGGCTGCGGCATGCGACCGACAGGAACTTCGATCAGCACCGGGCGGTCCATCTGGATCGCGTCCGCAACAGCGGCGCCGACCTTGTCCGGCTCATCCACCTTCATCCCCTTGACGCCGTACGCCTCAGCCATCTCGACGAAATCCGGGTTGTGAAGCTCAGCCCCGTACGTCCCGCCCCACATGTTGTCGAGGTCCCGGGAAACGTTGCCGTATGCGTTGTCGTTGAACAACACCACCACGGCGTTGATGCCGTGCTGGACTGCTGTCGCCAGCTCTTGCGAGGAGTACAGGAACCCGCCATCCCCGGAAGTGATAACCACCGGTTTGTCGGGCTGGGCGACCTTGACGCCGAGTCCTGTCGGGAAGGCATAGCCAAGATTCCCGGAGTAGCCCGAAGTGAAAAAGCTCCGCGGGCCGTAAGTCTTCCAGTGCGATCGGCTGTAGTAGCCGATCTGGGTCATTCCGCTGATCATCAGCGTGTCGTCCGGAGTGTGATCCCGGATGCTCTTCAGAATCGTTCCCTGCGGTTGCGTTTCCGGCGCGAGTGCGTCCGCCGCGTCGCGGACGGTGCCGATCTGGTTGGCGGCTGACTCGCGGGGGCCGCCACTCGCCTTCAATCCGTCGAGAACCGAGCGAAGCGTCGCCGCCGCGTCGCCAGAGAGCCCGTGGGCGTCAGGGTAGTTGCGGCCTATCTCGTCCGGGTCGATGTCGAGTTGAATCAGGGTCTGATCCGGTCGGATGCCAGACCGCACCAACCGTGAACCGACTGCGAGAACGACGTCCGCCGTCTGGAGGTACTCGACGGTCGGGCTGTTGGGGCTGAGCGCCGAACCTATCGCGAGCGGATGCCGGCTGTCGATCGCGCCCTTGCCCTCCGCGGTCATCACGACGCCCGCCTGCAGGAACTCCGCCA
>JAQBUX010000117.1 GCA_027623795.1 Chloroflexota bacterium | reverse complement strand
CATTGGTTATCTGTAGTCGCCCATGTGATCGTATCGGTCGCGAGTTAGTTAGCACTCCGGGCGGCATTGTGTACACGCCGGGCGCGGCCGCCAGGACGGCCTGGTCGAGCCCTGTGGACGGGAGCACCGGGTCTGGCGCGCCGAGGACCGCCTGGAGCATGCGGCTGAACAGCTCGGACGAGGTATCGACGGCGGCGTTCAGGTGCACGAGCATCGCCAGGTCCCGACCGGGTACGACGGTCAGATCGGTATTCCAACCTCCAGCAATACCGCCGCCGTGGCCGAAAGTGAACTCGCCGAACTGGTGGGAGCGGAAGAACGAGTAGCCCATGTTGAGAAGACGTTCGTCAGGACACCACTGCGGTTTGAGCATCTCGGCGAAAGTCTCGCGGCTGACGATGCCGTCGCCGCCGTTGAGGAGCGCCGTCGCGTAGCGAGCCATGTCAGGGATATTGGACTGCACCCCGCCCGCGCCACGTCCGTTGACGTAAACCCAGTCGCCTTTGATGTTGTAGCCGTCTAAAGGCTCGCCTGGCGAAGAGTCTTTGCCGAGGAACTCGAGCTGGTCCAGGGTCTCGTGCGACGGGCGATGAATGTATCCGGTTGTTAAGCGATCACCTGGTAAATCATAGTTGTCGGTCACGGTCATGCCGAGCGGTCCGAATATTCGACGTTCAAGCGCCTCCTCGATGGTGGCGCTTTCGGCCCGGGCGACGATCTCCCCGACCAGCATCCAGCCGTGGTTGGCGTAGTGCCATTTTGTGCCGGGTTCGACATCTATCGTGATGCCATCGGGATACTTTTCGGGCAACGGCGGCGTGTCGGCGCTATCCGCCCACAGAAAGCTGATCGGATCAACGACGTGTGCCGTCGTTGGAGCTTCACCGATGCCGCCGATATGGGTCAGCAGATGCCGGAGGCTTAGCGTGTCGCCGTGCCCGATTAGCTTCAGGTCCGGGAGCAGATCGGCAACCAGCGCGTCTAGAGACAGGCGACCTTCTTCCACAAGCGCCATCGCACACAGGCACACCATCGTCTTTGTTATGGAGCCGATTCGCTGGTGGAGCGCGGGGTCCTGAGGACGTCGGGAAGCGATGTCTGCCCACCCGAATCCTTCCGCGTACACCAGCCCACCGCTTGTCGCCACGCCTACCGAGAACCCAGGCAGATGGAGTTCGTCAAGCAGCCGGTTTGCAGTCTCCGAGATTCGGGCCGGGTCAACAGATGGATGGGATGTCATGGCAGCCTCGGCGGGACCACGTGGATGGGTCTCCGTTACTGAAAATAGGTCAAATATCCCAGGAGGATACTCCCGAATCCCAGACCAATCGTGAGTGGAATGGAAGACGAAACGAAATCGGCGGCATGCTACTCCGGAATGGGTCAGCCTATTCAAAGAATTCGCGGAAGTTCCAACGGGACGGAAATCACGCGTTGCGAACGCACCAGTCGCCCGTGTCGCCCGAACTCGGCGGCAACGCCGCCTTGAATCCGGAGGGGAACGCCGCCCTGGTCCGCACCAAAGTCGACGTTCAAGTATGCTGATCCGGAGGTCGCAATGCCTATCAGAAGCTTCCATTTTTCGAGTAACGGGGTACGCGAGCCCGATCCCAATCCGGCCGAGTTGCCTGCAATCGTGCGGACCGGCGAGGGCCTGTTGTGGATCGACATCCAACTCCCGGACAGCGTCGATGCCCGGCTATTGCGAGATCTGGGCATGCACCGGCTGGTCGTCGAGTCTTGTCTCGGCAGTGATCCTCGAAGCCCGAAGGTAGACGACTACGGGAGCCACCTTTACATCGTGGTCCACGGGATCAACTACCTCGCAGATTCGGACCTCGTGGAGACCGCCGAGCTGGACATGATCCTCGGTAACAACTTTGTGGTCACCGTACATCACGATCGCCTGTTCAGCGTTGAAGAGACGGTGGCGGAGGTGAATGAAGACCCGGAGTTAATACCCTCGTCCGCCGCCATGTTCGGACACTCGATTCTGCAACGCACGTTGGATAACGTCCGGCCCACCGTAGAAGCGATGTCGGATGTCGCAGACGCCGTGGAAGAGCAGGCTCTTCAGAATCCCAGCCGGGAAACGCTTGAGGCGATTCAGAAACTGAAGAGATCTACCCTCAGATTGCGCCGCTTCCTCACTCCTGAGATAGACAGTCTCGGTAGGCTCGCCCGCTTCACCCACGGTCCCATCGATGCAAATGCCGGCCGGTTTTTTGAAGACCTGAGTGACAGGGCCGCCAGAATCGCAGAGTCGAACAACATTCTGCGGGAACGTGCCGATTCGGCGCTATCAACCTACCTGTCCACCGTAGGGATTCAGCAGAACCAGGCTATGAAGACGTTGGCGGCCATCGCCGCAATCTTCTTTCCGCTGAGTCTGATCGCCGGAATCTACGGCATGAATTTTGAAAACATGCCGGAACTTGATTGGGAATACGGCTATTTCGCCGTCCTCGGTGTCATGGGAACCGTGATGCTTGGGATCCTCTGGGGGTTCTGGATCAGGCAACACGTGAAGGCGAGGAATGTCGCCCGTATCCCAGTGGCGCCATTCGCGGCGGCCGCGCATCGTGTCCGAATGAGGGCAACGAGACGAGGTGAATGAATGGCGGCGTCTTGCGAGATGACCCGAAGGCGCCGTCACCAGACGCGTTCGCATGTCTTCCGATGTCGAAGCGCTGTCGACAGCCTGGTCGACCTAAAGCAGGTTCTTCGTCGCCTCCGCCTGTAACCTGATTTCAAGATCTCGAACTTTGTGCATGTGGGCTGACCATTCTTTGCATTTCCGTCTGGACACGAGACGGTTCAACGGTGAGCAAGCTCCACGCTTTCGCCGGTCCACTTCACGCGTCACCCGGAGTAAAAGTCCGGCCTCGGGGATGGCGCTCGGAGCCCGACTTAGTGAAAGCACGCGCTCTTCCACTGCGTGACTCAAGAGTTCGAGCTGAACCGCTTGCAACTTCTGATCCGGCAAAAGTACGAGGTCCAGGTTCGCTGCCAGCACTTCTCTAGCGTTGGCAGCAGGATGCTCGGAGTTAGTGGGCGTCATCTCAGCTGCTCTCGATTCGATTATCGATCTCTGTGGCTTCTGTACCCAGAATTTGCCCCGAATACAAAGGCTCCGCTGCCATCGGCACCAACCTGGTACGTCGGCTGCCCAAACGACCGTTGATGTAGGCCGATCAGTGTACTATCCGCTCTCGCAAGCAACCAAATCGATCAGAGTGATGAGCTAAAGCTGAAATGCGATCGTTGTTCGGAAATCCTCAAGATGGATCTTTCCTGGCGTGGTTTGCCGACGATGGCATATGGGCCTCGCTGATCGCGATCGGTGCGATTGTCCTCTGGGTTCTCGTCCGCCACTACATCCACATGGTTCTCGAGCGGGGCGCCACGGTGTTGGACGAGGTGGAGCTGGACGTCGTGGGATCACGTGGCAGATCGGTGATTGCGTTTGTTGCGGAAGGCCCGATTCTTTTGGCCCTCATCGGCGCCCCGGCGACGATCTGGATCATGGCCGTACTTGATCGCGATGTTGGACCGGCAACCCAAGCGCTGACCGTGTCTGGCGAGCGGGTGGGTGAATCGTTAGCCACACACACGCTTCCTGTCATCGTGATCCTGTTTCTCGCGTACTTCGCCACCAGGGTCTTGCGAAGGTTCGTTCCGCCCCTGATCAGGCAATTTGTTAAGTCTGACGGGACAGTGATCGCCGGGCTGGATGAAGCCCAGGCGAGAGCCTCGACGCTCGCGTCCGTCCTCGCCGGATCAGTCGCCGTACTGATATGGGCGATCGCCTTATTCAGTGTGCTTTCGGAGATCGGCGTGCCGGTTGGCCCCCTGCTCGCCGGGTTCGGCATCGCCGGAATTGCGGTCGGATTCGGCGCTCAGTCTCTGGTCAAGGATTTTATCGCTGGATTTTTTATCGTCGGCGAAAACCAGTACAGACGTGGTGACGTGGTCGAGATCGCGGGCATCGCCGGTCTTGTGGAAGAGATCAGCCTTCGGAGGACGGTACTCAGGGATCTCCAGGGGCGCGTACACGTCGTTCCGAACGGCGAGATCAGCGTCTCGACGAATTTCTCGAAAAACTGGTCGAGGGTTCTGCTCGACGTCGGAGTGGCGTACCGGACCGACCTGGATTATGCGATCCGAGTGCTTAACGACGTCGGGCGGGAGATTTTCGAGGACCCTGATTGGGCCGATCAGATGACCGAGGCGCCGCAAGTATTGCGCGTGAATTCGTTCGACGACTCAAGTATCACGATCCGCATGCTCGGCGTGTGCAGGCCGCTGACCCAGTGGGGAATCATGGGTGAGTTGAGGCGAAGGATAAAACGCCGTTTCGATGAGCAAGGGATCGAGATTCCGTTCCCCCACCAGACTATTTACTGGGGCGAGGCGGCCGGCAATCGGGCGAAGGTTAACGTCACAACCGAAGCGGAGAGTTTGGTAGCCCAGGGCGCCACCCAGGCCCAACGGGAAGAACAGTTCGCCGAATTGGCGATCGCCGCCGAGGCGATGCGGGGGGAACGCGAAGGCGTGTCGTACGAGGAGCCGGTTCCGGTTACCGGCTCAGGAACAGAACGTGCCGAGAAAACGGTGTCATCCGACGCCGGGCCTGAGCTCGCCGAGAAGCCACGCGTTTTCGAGGAGGTCGAGACTCGCCCCACGGAGTTTGTGATCTCGCACCACGAAACCGGCGAGCCGACTACGCTAAACGAGGCTCTGGAAGAAGAAGCCGAACATCGTCGAGGCGAGGCAACGGGGGGCGACAACGACGGCGAGAGCGATGACCCCCTGACCGACGATACATCCAGTTCTGATGCGTCGACCGACGATCGCATTCGCCGCGAGCTGCCTGACAAGGAAAATTGAGCCGAGCTGCCCTAAATGAGCCTCGTGCGGCTGCACCGCATGTTGCCGGCCGGCGGCGATGACATAGCAGCGGTCCCGATTACCGACCGGACGGTTGCCACAAAGCGACGTTTGGCACGCTAGATCCGCCGATTCGCCTCATTTGTGCGTGGCGATTCCTGGCATAGCGCGGCGCAAAACCTGTGGGACTTTGCCACAATACCTGCCCTCCGACCATCCACACTGTGGCCGGGATAATCATGCTAAAAACTATCAATCTCAGGCTGGCCGGAAACCGAACGTTAATCGACCTCGCTATTGAGGCGTGCTGGCTCGCCGCGCTTGCGCTCGTGCCGATCGCTTTCAGCGGCCGGGACGTGGTTGTGCTGTTCCTCCAGCCAAAAGACTTCGTTCTCCACCTGTTGGCGCTCACGATCCTGGCGCTCTGGGTGATCGACTGGGCTCTGGGCGGGTATCGACCTGAAGTCGACCTCGGTTCATTAACGGCAATTCGACGCTGGCTGGGCCGGAATCCCCGCAACTGGGCGTTGGCGGCGGCGGGAGGATTCGGCGTCGTCGCAGCGATCTCGACGATTCTGTCGCCGACGCCGGCCGTCAGCCTGTGGGGACGTGATTTCGCGCAGCTTGGCTACGAGCTGTATTCGGTCCTGTCGTTGCTGGTGATCTTCTTCGCAATCGCCCTCAGGGTTAGAGAACCGGACCAGGTGAGGCGGGTCCTGTGGGCGATCGCCGGGGCTGGAGCGGTGACGGGCGCCTACGGCGTCTCGCAGCATTTCGGGTGGGACCCGATCGGCAACGGCGCGGGTGACGTACGTGTCTTGTCGACATTCGCCAACCCGATCTTCTTCGGATCTTTCTTGCTCATGTCAACGGTCGTCACGCTGGGCCTTGCGCTCGACCGGACAGATGACTGGCGTCAGTGGCGTCCGCCGGTCGTGGTTCTGCTTCTGACCGTCCAACTGGCCGCCATGTGGTTCACGGGCAGTCGTGGACCGTGGCTGGGACTTGTGTTCGGGTTGCTCGTATTTGCCGGTCTGGGAGCGATCTCGCTGAGCCGCGCCAGCCTGGCGCGGGCCGGTGCCGTGATCGTTGCGGCTCTCGTACTGGCCGTGATGCTTGTGAACATCCCAACAGAGACGAGCAATGCTGGCGGGCGGGACCTGGGCTCCATCGTCGCCGTGACGGATCTATCGGCCGGCACACTCGGACGCCGAACCGACATCTGGAAGGGCAGCGCAAGACTGCTGGACAGCTGGGAACAGCAGGAGTCGGAATCGGCGCTTGCTTCCGCGCTCAGGCCGGTGTTTGGCCTGGGACCGGAAATGTTTTTCTACTCCTACCCCTTGACGGCGAACCCACAAAACGGCCTTGAGGTGGTGTCACACGCCCACTCGTTCCCGTTGCAGGTCGTTTTGGAGGTTGGGATCGCCGGGCTCGTGACTTTCCTCACGCTCACAGTCGCTGCCCTCGCGACCGGGCTCAGCTTCATACTGAGACGAGGTCGGAGGAATGACCTGGCCGCCGTGGCGATGGTGGCGGTGATAGCGGCGCTCGCCGGCCGATCCGTCGAACAGGCCGTCGGCGTGGCGCGCGTCGGCGATCTTGTACCGTTCTGGGCGTTGCTCGGACTCGTGCTCACCGTCTACGTCATTGGCGGCGGTGGTTCGGCCGAGGTCAAGTCAGATTCCCGGTCCAGAAGCGCCCGGCCTGCCTACGGTCGTCTCGGGCTGGCGGCCGTGGTGACGGTCACCGCCCTGTCGATCTTCGTCGCGCGGGACGTTCAGATGCTCAGGTCAGGGCTGATCGCCGGAGACGCGTTTGATGAGTCAGCTGGCGGAAACCCGATCGAGTCTCTCCGGTTGCTCAGGAAGGCTGGCGACATATCTCCGGACGTGCAGCAGTACGGCGTGTGGGCAGGAGAGTTGTTGGTCGAAGGGGCACGGGCGCAGACGGATGCGGCCGCCGCGATGGAGCAGCTCGGGGATGCATACGACGCGTTCATCCGGTATGAAAAACGAGACCCGATCGCGTTCACGACGCAATTGAGGATCGGCCTTGTGGAATCGGAACTCGTCAACCGGGGAGACAACTTTCGGCTACAAGACCTGATAGATCGGTCGGTTCGACTGGCGGACGCCATGCCGTCCTACCCGGAGATCCAGGCGTTCGCCGCCGAACGCGTGCTGATCGCGGGACGGCTCGAACTCGGACTTGCGCTCGCGGATCGGGCGATCGCTATGGAGGCCGAGACTTCACCCCAACCGTTCGCATGGTTCATGCGTGGCAACGCCCTCGGCGATCTCGGAGATTTGGACGGCGCGTTGGAGGCGTTCAACACCGCGCTGGACCGTGAACCTGAGGGACAGTTCGCCCCGGGCGTACACCGGAACATGGCGCTGGTCTACGACAGCATCGGAGATGCCGCGCAGGCGGCCGAACACCGGGCACGCGCCGATGAGATCCAGGCAGCCCTCGCCGCCGCCGGCGCAGATTGACGGGGACCAGCCAAGCCGAACCGTTCGCACACAGGGCGTCACTGACCTTGCCGGGCCTCTGGAGTCACGTCATCCGTCCACGAGGGCGAGGCGCGGCGGCCCAGGTCTACGCCCGGAGCGGCATACATATGTCGCATTTCCGCGATGTGGGACCCGGTTCGACTCGATAGTCTCATCAAAGTGATTGCCATTCATCGGCCGGAGTGAGCCGTTCCGCGGTCAAATCTACGATCTCGCGCCAGGTCGTGATGTCGTTCGAAAAGAGGAAGACTCGATGCGATTCAAGACGCTGGTAGTCCTGCTAGTCGGAGTTGCCGCACTGGCGGCATGTACCGGGGGGCTCGACGAATCCCAGGTCGATGAACGCGTTGATTCGGCCATCACGACCGCGATCGCAGGACTGCCGACGATCTTCAACTCCCCCCTGTCCGCCGTCCGGGCCCAGAGTTTTGAAGCGATCGATGCCGACGGCAACATTCGGGCACAGATCGCTGTCACAGAAGACGGCAACGGGCGGATGTTCCTCTTCGACTCGAACGGAGCCATCCGGGCGGCGCTGGGTCCCACTGCGGACGGATCTTCCTTCGTAGACCTCACAGATCCCTCTGGAGTCACCAGAGGACGGTTGGTCGTAAATCCCGATGGTCAGCCGGAGGTCCGGTTGTTCGACGAACAGGGCGGAACGCGCCTCGGATTCTCGCTCCTGTCCACAGGCGCGGCGACCGTGTCGCTTACCGATGAGGTCGGAGTCATCCGGGCGGGTTTCACGCTGAGAGATACCGGAGAGGTCGAGCTGAACCTGGCCAACGGAGCCGGGGCCAGGCAGGCCCTCCTCTGTCAAGGGCGGCGTAAAAACGTACCGCTGCGCCGGAGTAAAAGTGGGCCACCCCCGGCGACGCGACGA
>JAQBUX010000116.1 GCA_027623795.1 Chloroflexota bacterium | reverse complement strand
CATCAACCAAAAGTCCTGCGAACGTCGCAAACACAAGAAATGGCCGGGCTTGACGCGGTTTGGCAAAGCGCTGGCCACCCCCCTCCCAGGGCGGATAGTCAGCCGCACCTACGGGTTTGCGGAGGCGAAGGTAGATTCCGTTAGCCCATGTTTCGTCACGGTCTCTCGCACGAAACCCGTCCAGCGATGTGGAGGACTCCCTAGAACTCGAACTCGGTGCCAACGCCGTTTTCGACCGCCAGGTCATACACAAGCCGGGCGCACGACAGGTCCTGGATGGCGAGTCCGACGCTCTTGAACAGCGTTATTTCCTGATCGTTCTCGCGACCGGGCGTGGTCCCATTGATCACGGCGCCAAGTTCGCCGTGGATGTCGTCGGCGGTGTACGCGCCCTCCTGGATGGGGATCATGATGTCCCCGGCCTCGATCAGGCACGCCTGCTTCTGGTCGCAGATCACCTTTGACCGCTGGATGGACGCCGTGTCCAGCTCCCGTACACCAGGGGCGTGCGAGCCGACCGAGTTGATGTGCGTGCCGGGCTTCCACCACCCGGCCTCGACGATCGGGTTCGGCGCAGTGGTGGCCAGCGCCACAATATCGGACTCTGCAAGAACTTCCTGAGTGCTGCCGGCCAGCCGGACCTCCACACCGATCTCTTCGGACAGAGACTCGGCGAACTCGCGACGCCGGTCTTCGGGATCAAGAGAGAACGCCAGTACGGTTTTGAGATTACGTGCCGCCGCCATTCCGGTCACCTGTGTGCGCGCCTGCACGCCGGAGCCGAGGATGCCGGCCACGCTGGCGTCCGCACGCGCCAGATGTTTCGTCGCCACGCCCGATACAGCCCCCGTGCGGACCGCCGTCAGGTAACCGCCATCCATGACCGCCACAGTCCGTCCGGTCTGCTGGTCCTGGACGATGATCGTCGCCAGCGTCGTCGGTAGATTGTGCTTCGCCGGGTTGGCCTTGTAGACCGTTACAGCTTTGACCCCGAGGGCGCCGGACGAGCCGAGATATGCCGGCATGTAGGCGATCCATCCGCCGACCTCGTCGTCGGTGATGACGGTCCGGTCTGGCATCTCCGCAGTCCCGTTCGCCAGCTCCGAGAACGCCCCCTCGACAACGTCGATGGCCTTCGACATCGGCAAAAGCTTTTGAACGTCGGAACGCGATAGCAGAAGTGCCACGATAAACCTCGATGATTGTCGAACCGGCCTGGTGTGGCCTGTCCTTTGAGACCGGTGATCCCGGCGAGCCCGGCGGCGAACGGAAACCGATTATACCGGCGGGCGGCAATAAGCCCCGCAGCGTTCGCCAAATACCGCCAGGATGTTTCGAACCGCGTAAAAGGGTCCGGGAGAACACGTACCTTAGCTCCGTTGGACCTGGCGTGGGTAACGTGTACATTCGACTGTGCCACGCATCGGGGCGTCACGTTTCGCCGCCACCACTCGCCGTACGAGTTGCGATCACGCAACCAGGGTCAGCGATGTCGCAAAAGTCCTCACACGCCGCCGGCCGCCGGATACTCGTTGTAGACGATGAACCGGACACGCCTCTCATGCAGTCAGTCCTTCGCGCCCTGCACGCTGACGGCTTTGAGCCACTCGTAGTTCGGCCACACGTGGAGTTCGGACCTGCTTCCGGCGCAAACGAAATCCCGGCTACCGGCGACGATTTCGAAGCCGAGACCCTTTATGCAATCGAAGAGCACCGGCCCGCGGGAGTGATCCTGGACGTCCGTTTCGGTGAGCATCGCGATGATCTGTTCAAGGGACTCGGCATCCTCGGCAAAATCGTGGAGCGTGACCCGGAGTTGCCGGTGCTCATGTTCACGCAGTACGCCCGGGGTCCTGCCCGCGACGCTGCGGTGGCAGGCACTTTGAGGCACGACGCCCGGGTCGACTTCGTGGACAAGCTCGCCAGCCCGGACGAGGTGATACTTCGTCTCCGCCGGATGATCGGTACCGCGCCATAACGCATCCAGATCGGCACAGAGTTTCTCGTCGATCCCGACGCGATGATCGTATCTGCGGTATCCGCTCAATCCGATTCCGCCGAGACGCCTATCAGAGAAATCCAGGGGATGAAGTTCGGGATCTTGCTCGAACTTGCGTCGGCCTACTACCGGAGTCCGGGAGAGTTAGTGCCGTTCTCCCGTCTGGAGCGTTTTTCGGAGGGGGATGACTCTCGCGCTTCCCTGCGGGTGCGAATCAGGGAGCTCAAGAACGCCATGGGCGATGCGATCGACCGCAGACTCGGTCCGGACGATCTGATCATCAACGTACGTAACCGGGGATACCGGCTCACGCCGCTCCGGCCCGAATGACGTCAAGCCAGGTGCGCGCGCTGTGGCGGTACGGACGCTACGCCGCCGCAACGGTCGCCGTCATCGGCCTCGTTTTGATAGTCGTATCGCCAGTGCTCGGCGACACGGCTTCGTCCGATGATCTCTGGCTAATCGAGCCGATTGCGTATATCGGGGGCGTACTTCTGTCCGTCGGATCGTTACTCCTCGCCGTGACCTACATCGCAGCCGGGCGGTCGCAAGCCGCTTCTTCCGGCGACTCACGACAGGAGTGGAGCCGCCTGACGCGTGAGTACTTTGACATATTCGGGCACGATCTCGGCCGCCCGCTCCGCCGCATCCTGGGGAGAGCCAGGGACGCGAGGGTCCGGCTGGACGAGTCCGGACGCGAAGCCGACCCGGCGCTGGCGAGTCTGATCGACGAGATAGAGCAGCAGGCGCCGACGTTCCGGTTGATGGTCTCCAACGTTCAGGTCTTGATCGAACTGGAGGACCCGGGCGCGGAATCGGGAGTCGAACCGACCGATCCGGCGCGCGTCATCCGAAATATCGTGGATCGCTACTCCGGGGTCGCTCGTGACAGGCGGGCGGAGATCACCTGGTGGTCTGAGCCGCAGGAGTTCGGCGTTGTGTACACGGACCCGGCCGCGCTCGACCACGTCGTAACGAATCTAGTGGACAACGCGGTCAAACACGTACACGGGCACATCGAAATTCGCCTGACCCGGAACCCGACGCACTTCTTCGTCCGTGTCTGGGACGACGGCGATGGCATTGCGGCGTCTTACCTGCCCCACGCGTTCGACCGCGGATGGACGCCCGAGGCGGCCGGTCGTCAAGAAAGGTCGTCCTCCGGGCTGGGCCTGTTTATTGCGCGGACACTCGTACGCCGGAGCGGAGGCGATGTGACCCTTGAGAGCACGGCGGCGCCTGCGGAAGACCACCACACGGAGGCGACGATCATGCTCCCGCTACGGGACAGGCCGGAATGATCTCTCTCGCTCAATCGTTACCTCCCGTCACTCCCACGCAGTTGGGAATCCAGTGCTCGGAATATTTCCCCGGCGAAACTCGTCCATGGCGAGTCCGTACGACGCTCATCCGCGGTAACACGTGCGTAACACAACGCGTATGACACTCAAATTGGCGTCGAGATGTACGCCGGCAGGTAGCAAGCCCACCTGTCATCCATCGACCCGTCTCTCCGTGGACCTTATTTTGGTGGTTCATTGGGGGTCCCCATCGGGAAGGTAGATATGGAGTCATCCCGCCGCGGCCTTCGCAGGTCAGCGGGACTTGCGTTAGCCATCGCGTCGATAGGCGCGGTGATGGCGTGCGTTCAAACGACCAGCCGGAACTCGGATACTCTGGTACCGGCGCCGACCTCGTCACCCGTGGCTGCGACTACTGCGACCCCGATATCTCAGCCAGTGGCGACCCCGGTAGCTCCCGCGCCCACAGCGGCGCCGGTAGCGACCGCCACGCCATCGCCGACGCCGATCTCGATCGGCAGTACGCCGACGCAGATCGGCCTTTTCCTTGAACTCCAGGGTTTGAGTGAAAACACGGTGGTATTCGGCAACGCGGTCGTGGCGTCGGGGCTGACAAGCCCGGACGCCGTGCTTTCCATCAACGGCGTAATCATCCCGATCAGCGACGACGGCTCTTTTGAGGTAACGCTCGCGCTTTCGGAGGGGCCGAACCTGTTGGAGGTCGTGTCCAGCGATCTATCTGGCAACCAGGAAAGCCGTGTGCTGTGGATCGTCGCCCTGCCGGAGGGAGCATGACCTCCGATATGCATAACGACACACGTAATAGAGCAGTAATGCACCGCGTTTTAACGTGGATCAATGCCGGTGTTGCGCCGGTCCACGTTAGTAGCCCGTCTGGCCGGATCTCGTCCGCCGGACGCCACGGTGAAGTCCCGATGAATACTTCTTCGGTCCGTGCCCCGTCTCGTGTCCCGTTTATGGGAATCAGAGGCATACCAGGTGTAGTTGCGATCGTCCTGTTGGCGCTGGCCGTGTCGTTCGTCGGCGTCCGAGGGGCGCAGGCGCAGGAACCGGGCCGTCTGGAAGCCGTGTTCGGTACCGTGGTTGAGGTCGGTGAGACCACTCTGACCGTGGCCTCCGACGACTCAGTGTTGGCCCTTGTTATCGACGCCGACACGACGCTACGTATCGATGGGGACACCGTCGATATGGACGCCATATCGATCGGCGATACGCTCGCCGGGACCGTCCGCGTTCTTGAGGACGGTGCGATCGCTGCCCGTTCGATACTCATCCGGCAGGGCGGCACGTTTGTGCATGTCGTCGGCGTCGTGACCGCCGTCGAGGACGGCGAAGTCACGTTGACCGACGGCGAGGGCGGGACCGTGACCGTTGACCTGCCCGTCGGGGGAGCGGCTCCGGAGATCGGCGACGCGCTCACCACCGTGGCGAAGCGTGACCGTGTGACAGACCGGCTGGCGGCGCAGGCGCTTGAAAAAGCCGAGGCCGTCGTGCTCCGGCTCGAAGACGCTCTACACCGCGCGGAAGTAGCCGTCAGCCTGGCCGGCAGCGATACGGCTCGGGCCAGGCTCGACGACCTGAAACGGAGAATTGAGGACAACACGAGCCGGCATCTCGGCCTGGTCGATCAGGTCAAAGCCTCCGCGGTCACATCATCTCTGGCGGATCTCGAACGGAAATTTGCAGAGGTCCAGAGCCACTACGAAGATGTTTCGGACCGGACCGGTGTCGACAGACCGGTAGTGGAGGCGAAGGGCGTCGTACGGGAGGTAAGCGGCGGCACGATCGTGATCGGACTTCCAAATGGCGGAGAGATCCGTATCTCGCTGAACAGTGACGCCGTGACGGAGAACGTCGATGGCGACTCCACCGCCGTGACCGACTTCATCGCGGGCACGGACGTCGTGATCGAATATCAGCCGGTGGCCGGTGGGGACCGAACCGCTTCTTCAGTGAAGGAACGCGAGCCCAAGCTGTCGCGACAGGAAGAAGCGCGAATCAACTCCGAATCGGACCGCGAATTCGCCGGCACGATCACGTCCGTTCAGAGAACGTCTGAGGATGAACTTGTGAATGCGATCGCTATCGTCATCGTCGTCAACCAGAACACGGACCAGAAGGTTGTGGTGCGCGTAACGCGGTCGACCGAAATTACGGTCAACGGGCAGGAGTCCAGCATCGCGGACCTCAGCCCGGGGCAGACCGCGGTGATTGAGCTTCTCTCCGGGTTTGTGGCTTCCGAGATCAAAGCCCACAATTCTCGTGCGGAAGAGCAGGGCCTTCGCGGCGTCGTCCGCAAGGTTGATCCCGCTTCGGGCGCTCTGGCGATTGTGACCGGCGATAGCGCGGGTGGATTCGTCGAGCTTCGGGTGAACGACGCGACGGATATCGTGAAAGACGGGGAGTCAGCGAGGCTGTCCGACGTCGTTTCCGGGGACCTGGTGCTCGACGCCAGCAGGTTCCGTCCCGAGGATCGCGTCGTCACACGGTTGGTTCTCCGCTCCCAGTTGGACCTTCGAGTCTCGGGGCTGATCGCCGGCGTGGACAGAGAGGCGGCGGCGCTCACCGTAATTACCGACGACGGCGACCACGTCAGATTTAACATCGGCCCCGACACGCGGATCGACGGCCTCGGAGCGGTAGATTTTAGGCTGTCCGATATAGAGCCCGGGTTCCGACTAATCGAGGGGCGAATCGACGTCATCACCGTCGACGGCGTATCCAAGCACGTGGCGACCCGCCTGGTCGTTCAGGCGCCTCAACTGGTCACTTCACGCGGCGAGGTCAGGCGCGTCAGCGCTGGTTCAGGAACATTGTCGGTCGCCACTGCAAACGGCCGGGAGCTGGTGCTATCCCTTCCTGAGAACGGTCGGTTCACGATCGTCAAAGACGATGACCGGCTTGAGAGCCTGCGTAGCGTGGAGGTCGGGGACATCGTTCACTCGGTGACGTTCCAGCCCGGCGATAACACGATCGTAAAGATGGAGCTGTTGACGCCCGGCGGAGTCGCCGTGCGCGGCACGGTGGACGAGGTCAACGCCGAAAGAAATCGGATCAGGATCGAACCCTCTTCGGGCAGGACCCTTGAGCTGGTTGCTACGGCCGCATCGGAGCTCAGATTGGACGGCAAGCGGATCGAATCGGTGCGCTCTCTCAGCGAAAACGATGTGGTCGTGAACGCTCTCTACGTTCCACGAATCACCGGAAACGTGATCCTCAGACTCGAAGCGATCTCGGGTCGGTCTTCGGACGAACGGGCTACGGGCAACCCGGGCGTCTCCGACCGGCCGAGCGTTGAGGTCCGGGTTAAGGGCGTCATACGGGCGATCGTTGGCGATACATGGTTGGTCAACGAGACGCGATTCAAAGTGGACCGAGAGACAAAGTTCGAGGGCGACGACCCGGTCGAGGGCGCGGTCGCATCTGTAGTGATGGTCTCCGGCAACCAGAACCTTCCGGTTGCGGTCAAAGTGGAGATCGAAGCGCCAGCCCGGCGCGAAGCGACAACTCAGCCAAGGAACCCAACGCCGACTCCCAGCGCCAGATCAACGACCCCGGCGGCTCGAAAGATCACAATTACCGGCCTAATTGAGCAGTTCAAAGGCGAACAGTGGTCCGTAGGCGGTCACGAATTCACCATCAACCGAGAGACCGAGATTGTCGGAGAACCAGAGATCGGCGCCCGGGCCGGCGTGGTCGTGGTCGAGATCGCGGGCGGCAAGCTGATCGCGCTCCAGATATCGGTCGAACGTGTTTCGTCCCGATTCCGGGATTCTCAAAGCGAGGACAGTGAACCGGCTTCCGACGAGCCCGACGCCTCTGACGAGCCCGACGACAGCGATTCGGCAGACGGCTCATCTGACGATCAGAACGACTCGAACCCCGAGCCCGGCGCCAGTAGCCGTGGCAGCGCGGGCTAAGAGGAGCGGCGCCCGTAAGCAACCGTCGGAATGACCGGGGCGTCGCTATTTCGCCGTGCGTAGGCGTTCGGCAGGCAGGGTCGCCAACAGGACCGGATTCGAGAGCCGCAGGCCGAGCGAATGCCGCGCAAGAGGCCGTTACGGGGTTGATTTCGGCAAGCCGAAGGCCGCTGCCGTCTCGTACATTAGAGCGCGACGTTGCTCTATTCATCTGGCCTCAAGATTTACCGGAAGCGCTGGGCGGTCCTCGCCGTTTGGGCGGTGTTGCTCATGGTCGCCCTACCGCTCGTGCCACGGGCCACGGACACGCTCAAGCCGGGCGGCTTCTCTAACGACAGCCTCCCCTCTGCCCGGGCGCGAGCCGTCTTCCGTGACCAGCTTGACCTCACGCCGATCTCGTTCGAGCTGATCTTCCGAAGCGGCCGTTATGGCGCGTACGAAGACGGCTTTACGAGCGACCTTCAGACCGCCCTTGCTCCGCTAGAAGCCGCTCCCGAGGTCGAGCGGATCATCACACACCTCGACGACCCGAGTCGCGTCTCACCCGACGGCCTCTCGGTCCACGTCACGGTCGGCCTCAAACTTGATCTCGAAGACGCACGAGAGTTCCTTGAGATCGCCCGATCCCTCATCTCGCCCGGGGATCTGGGACTGACCTTCACCGGAGGCCCGGCCCTGTACGCTGACATCAGCCTGAGCAGCGAGCGGGACGTTCGGAGAGCGGAGCTTGTCGCTTTCCCGCTCTCCACCATCGCCTTGTTACTGGTGTTCGGCACGCTCGTCGCCGCCTTTCTGCCCGCCACAGTCGGCGGCGTTGGCGTCGCGCTCGGGCTCGCCGCCGTGGCGCTCATCTCGCGCGGCGTTGACATGTCCGTGTTCGTCCTCAACATCGTCACTTTGCTGGGGATCGGGCTCGGCATTGACTACTCACTGTTCTTCACGAGCCGGTTCAGGGAACAACTTGCTGCGGGCGACACCGTAGAACAGGCCGTGGCGCGGACGCAGGCCACGGCCGGCCAGGCGATCCTGTTTTCCGGGGTGACAAGCCTTATCGGCCTCGCAAGCCTGATCGCCTTCGAGTTCATGATGCTGCGGTCCGTCGGCATCGGCGCGGTGATCGTGATAACCGCCGCCGTCCTCGCCGCCGTCACCCTCATGCCGGCGATT
>JAQBUX010000115.1 GCA_027623795.1 Chloroflexota bacterium | reverse complement strand
AAAGACGATCTCCAAGCTCTCAACCGCGGTCGAAGGCCGGGACCAGATCGCCCAGGTTGCGGTGCTGTCATCGCACGACGAGGAGATGGGCAACCTCATCGCCGACGTCATCGACAAGGTCGGCAAGGACGGCGTCATCACCGTCGACGAGTCGCGCGGCCTCGCGTTCGAGGTCGACTACGTCGAGGGGATGCAGATCGACCGCGGCTACATCTCGCCGTACTTCGTGACCAACGCGGAGCGCATGGAAGCCGCACTCGACGACGCCCTTGTCCTTATAACGGACAAGAAGGTCTCATCCGTCTCGGACATCCTGCCGGTCCTCGAGAAGGTCCTGAAGGTCTCCAAAAACCTGGTCATCATCTCCGAGGACGTCGATGGCGAGGCCCTCGCGACGCTCGTGGTCAACAAGCTGCGAGGCACGCTCAACGTGCTCGCCGTCAAGGCCCCGGGTTTCGGCGACCGACGCAAGGAAATGTTGCGTGACATCGCCATCCTGACCGGTGGACAGGTGATCTCAGAAGAGATCGGCCGAAGCCTCGACTCCGCCGAGATCGAAGACCTGGGACGCGTCAAGCGCGTCGTCTCCACCAAGGACGACACGACCTTTGTGGAGGGCGCGGGCGACCAAGCCGAGATCCAGGGACGGATCTCACAGATCAAGGCCCAGATCGAAGAGACGACCTCCGACTACGACCGCGAGAAGCTCCAGGAGCGCATGGCCAAGCTCTCCGGCGGCGTCGCGATCATCAAGGTAGGCGCGGCCACCGAGATCGAGCTCAAAGAAAAGAAGCAACGCGTTGAGGACGCCCTGTCCGCAACACGCGCAGCTGTCGAAGAGGGCATCGTCCCCGGCGGCGGCACAGTGCTAATCCGGGCAGCGGCAAACCTGAAGAAGATCAAGGCCAAGGGCGACGAGCAGACCGGCATCGACGTACTTCGTCGAGCGCTAGAGGCCCCGATCCGCGTCATCGCAAAGAACTCGGGCGCTGAAGGCGCCGTCGTGCTTGATAACGTTGGCAAGCACGAGGGCAACTACGGATACGACGCCCTTGCCGAGAAGTACGGCGACATGCTGGAGTTCGGCATCGTCGACCCGGCCAAGGTAACCAGGGCTGCGGTCGAAAACGCCGTCTCGGTGGCGGGAATGATCCTGACCACAGAGTCGCTCATCACCGACAGGCCTGAGCCTGTGGGCGCCGGCATGCCCGGCGGAATGGGCGGCGGCGGGATGGACTACTAAGTCCTCCGGACCATACGGAAGGTTCAGGATGGGGCCGAGCTTTCGAGGTCGGCCCCATCCACGCGCTGGTGGCGGGGGTTCCGGGGTGAGGTCATAGTATCCGTCAGGGTGCGCCGGAGCATGCTTTCACAGTTACTGCGTGGAGCCTGTTCCTGACCGCCCTCGGAACGGCAACCTGACGGGAGAAAGTGTGATGGCCGGAGGAAGACGCGGAGAAGTCGAGCTCGCGATCATCGTAGCGCTGTCCGCCAACGTGATAATTGCGATCCTGAAGCTCGTCGGCGCGATCGACTCCAACAGCAGCGGCATGTTCGCTGAAGCGGCCCACTCCTTCGCCGACTCAGGGAATCAGCTAATACTTCTCATCGGGGTCAGACTCGCTCTAAGGCCGGCGGACCGATCCCATCCCTTCGGCTACGGCAAAGACCGATACTTCTGGACTTTCTTCGCGGCCGTGATGATGTTCACGATTGGAGCCACTTTCTCCTTGATTCTGGGCGTGAACTCGCTCACAAACCCGGGAGAAGTCCACCACTCCAACTTCAACTTCTTGATCCTTGGCATCGCGGCGTTGCTGGAAAGTGTCGCCCTTTGGCTCGCCCTTCGCGCAACGTGGAGCGAACTGACCCAGCGTGGTTTTTGGTCAGCGATCCGCCAAACGAAGGACCCGATCAAGTACGTCGTCGTTCTCGAGGACACTGCTGCGCTCATCGGCATCACCCTCGCCGTGACAGGACTGGTTCTCTCGCAGGTATTCGACGTGGCGGCCTTCGACGGTGTGGCCGCCATTCTTATCGGGCTGTTACTCGGTGGAATCGCGCTTTTGCTCGGTTACGAATCCAGAAGTCTCCTGCTGGGCGAGGCGGTCGACCGACGAACGCGAAATGGCATCCTTGGCGTGGTTCAAACCCACAATGCGGTCGTCGATATCGTTGATTTGAAGACTATGCACCTGGGTCCGGAAGAAGTCCTCGTAGGTCTCGAAGTTGAATTGAGTGTCGACCTGTCGTCGGAAGACGCCTCGACCGCGGTCCGCGAAATTGAGACGTTGATCCAGGCGTACATGCCGTCAGCGACTCACATATTTGTGGAGAGCGTTTCGTCTCCATAAGTCCGAAGGGTAGAGGCGCGTGTCCGATGAATGTCCGCGACCGAGCCCATTCTGGAGCGGGGGGATTTTTTCGGGCATGATCGGACTGTGCCGACGCGCAGCGGCCGACCGCCAACCGCGATCCGGCCAAGATTGGCGGACCTGGCTGGACGATATTGGTGGCCCCGTCGGACCCGAACCCACAACCTGCAGATGAACAGGCGATGTTTGCTTCGTCAGGACAGGCTGGATATATTCGTCACGCCCGGTACCTGAGACGTTCCCGAATCCCTTCTCTGACAACATTCCGCCGACACAGGAGAAGCAGACATGACGATCCACGATCACAACGGCCACAGTCACGACGGCGAATCGACAGCCGTGAAAGAGATGGCGCAGGCGTGCGTCAAGTTCGTCGATAGCCTCTCGGCGGACCAGAAATCAAAGGCGATCTTCCACTTCAACGATGGCGAACGTATCTTCTGGTACTACCCGCCGATGAATCGCCACGGACTGCCGCTGCGCGATATGGACGCCAACCAGCGCACTCTGGCATACAACCTCATGGCCTCAGGGCTCAGCGAGACCGCCAACACTAGGGCGCAGCAGATCATCCAGCACGAATTGATCCTCGGCTCAATCGAGCGATCCGCAGGGATCAAGTCGTTCGTCCGTGATCCCGACCTCTACTACTGGACGATTTTCGGCGATCCGCTCGGGAGCGACCCCTGGGGATGGCGTGTGGAAGGCCACCACATTTCGATCCACATGCACATCTATGGCGATGATGTCATATCAACGACCCCGTTTTTCTTCGGCTCCAACCCAGCGATCGTGCCGGACGGCCTCCCGAACGCTGGACGCAACATCCTGGGTAGCCGAGAAGCTCTGGCCCTTGAGCTTGCCGGCACCCTCGATTCCAGCCAGCGCTCGAAAGCCGTAATCGCCGAGGATGCCCCTTTCGACATCCTCTCGTATAACAGCTCCAAAGTACTGATCCCTAAGGAGGAAGGTCTCCGCGGCGGGCAGATGAACGGCGCCCAGAAAGAGATGCTCACCTCCCTTATCACCGAGTATACGAGCCAGGTACGACACGAGATCGCCGACAAGGGTGTCGGAAAGGTTCTCAATCAACTCCGCGAAGACGGCGTAGAAAACTTCCACTTCGCGTGGTCAGGCGGCATGGATCACGGCCAGAAGCACTACTACCGGATCCACAGCGGTGACTTCGTCATCGAGTACGACAACCGCCAGAACGACGCCAACCACATCCACTCAGTCCTCCGTGACGTAGAGAACGACTTCGGCATCGACGTCCTCAGAGAGCACCTGCTGCTCTTCCACGTGATTTAGACCGCCGGCCGATCACACCAGACGGCGACCTCCTGACCGGGGGCAATCCTGGATAGTGTGGCCCAGGACTCGTCATCCCCGACTGTTAATCACATCGATCACGTTGTCTGTGAGGCAGTGACACGCGTCCGCGACTTGCCCCCCAGAATGCCGACCGACCAACTCGGCCAGCACAGAATCACCGAAAGACACGGCCCGCGATCGATCCCATACCGAAGTCGAAGAACCACGCGGTGAGCCGAGGCGAAATGGTGGGCCCTGTGGGATTCGAACCCACGACCTGCGGATTAAAAGTCCGTTGCTCTACCAACTGAGCTAAGGGCCCCACCCGCGCGCGAACGGCCGGTCCTGATATCGGGCCGACGACGCATGACGCACGCTTCTTCCATTGAATCTGCGCTGACCGCGGGTGTCAACGACGTAGAGCGATGCGGGCGCACTCCCTCTCCATCGACGTTTCAACCTGGCATCTGAACGGACGCCCCGCGTATGCCAAAAAATCACAGCGCTCAACTTCGCCACGCTGACTCTGCCAGTGCGGTGGCCGAGCTTGATGCCGATCGTTCAACTCGCAGTCGGATCGCTCATCTGGGACAGGTCGCTCACCCGATGACCTACGCGACGCAAATCACGTTCTGGCTCGGTGCATCGTTGGGGGAGGCGATCCGGTCGCACTGGCGGGCGGATCGTCCCCGGGTTACCCTCCGGGCGCTGTCGCTCCACGCCCGATGCTGAGGAGAACCTTCAATGGAACCGGATCGAATCCACGAATGGTTGCGTGGCCCCATGGTTGCGGTGGCTACACCGTTCACGGAGGAGTTCGTGCTCGACCTCGACGCGCTGAAAGACAACATCAGATTCATGGTCGATCGCGGCGTTAAGACAGGGCAGGGAACGCTACTGGTCGGGGGCGCAGGCGGCGAACATCCGGTCCTCAGCGTGGAAGAGCGGAAAGCCGTGATGACCGCTTCGGTCGAGGCGGCCAACGGCGAGGCGCCGGTGCTGACCTCGATCCAGCATACGGACCACCGCGCCATCGTCGAGATGGCGCGCCATGCGGAAGCGGTGGGGGTCCACGGCGGCCAGCTCGGCCCGACCTATTACTACGACTCCACCGAGGACGACGCCCGCCGCCTTTTTGAGATCGTCGCCGGGCAGACCGGATTGACGCTGATGATCTACCACACCTGGTGGGACGGCCTCGTGATGAGCCCGCCGCTGTTGCGCGACCTTGCGGCGATGCCGACCGTCCGTGCGCTCAAGTGGAGCCACCCTGACGACACCGCCTACCGTGAGGGACTCAGAGAGTTCGCCGGCGATCTGGCGATCATCGATAACTCAAACAACCACGTCCTGAGCCACCTTTACGGGGCGACAGGGTTCATCACCCACCTGTCCGGGTTCTGGCCGGAGTATCCGCTGGACATCTGGAATCGGCTGGAAGCGAGGGACTACGACGGCGTTCGTGACCGCCTCGCTGAGTTCAAGTGGCGTTGGATCGAGTGGCGGGCGAAGGTGAGCGCTTTGACCGGCGGCGAGGGGCCGTTCATAAAGGCGGCGATGGAAGCGGTGGGCCTCAAAGCCGGACCGCCGAGGCCGCCTTCGATCCGTCCGCCGGAGCCGTTGCTGGCCGAGCTAAGACAGCTTCTCGCCGAGTGCGAAGTACCGGTAGCGGGCGCAGGAGTTGTGTCGGCGGACTGAGCACGGGCGGATCGGACAGCCTGCTCAAAAATCCAGTCGACCCGGGTTGTTACCCGCGCCGGGGCGGACGGGGACCTCGCTTCGAGGAGACGATCCGGAGAGTATTGCGGAAGTCGACGCCGTCTTTCGTCGGTTGCCGTTCGGTAACGCGGCGACGACGAGGTTCGTTTACGGATGCCGATGCGGGTCGGTCATCCACCGACGCGTCCACGTTGGCCTCTTCCGGCCGCTCAGAAGAACCCGTCGCCGACTCCGGGGTTTTTGCTGACTGGCCATGCGGACTACGTCGAGGGCTACGCCGACGTTTTCCGACGGAACCAGCCTCATCGGTCTCGCGGTCGACCGCTGTTTCCAGGCGTTCAAGTATGCCGTTCTGGCGCCGGACCGCCTCCACAAGACCCTCGGACGCGGCCGCCATGGCCTGGACGGTGGCGGTGTGGCTCCGGAGGTGGGTGCTGTACTCGGCGATAGCCGTCGAGAAGTGCCTCAGCGAGTCCCGTGTCTCGTGGATACCGGTTTCTATGTCCTCCAGGCGTCCGTCATCGACGCGGGCGATCAGCCGGAGATCGGCCGCCGGCAGACGGGAGTCGGAGGCGTCAGGCGTACTGGCCACGGCGTCTTCGCGTAAGACGAGCGGATCCGCTGCCGCGGGGTCGCCCTCGGCCAGCCCCGCCGGAGTTTCACGTGTAGTCTCCGCGCGGCCGCCGGTCTCGTGAGCCTGCTTCGCCGCGTCCGGCGAAAGTACGCCCGCTTTGACCTGCGCTGCGACCACAACGTTGCGCCAGTTGTCGGAGAGCGTAACGTACAGGATGTAACCGACGACCGATACGCCCATCAAGAGCGCGAACATCCGCCCCTGAGCGCTGTTCAAAAACAGGAATAGATGGCCGACCTGTGGGACAGAGCCGACGACCACTCCGCCGACGCGGTCCGGGGCGACCGGAACCGGGTCGATGTTCGCGTTGTTGTCGCCCTTTGTGATGAACTGGACGTTCGTTCCGGTCTGCTGGATGTCGATGATCCGGTGCAGGGTGTTCGGCGGCAACCCGAACTGTTCCTGGAACGCGCGCGGGATCTCGACCTGCGCAACGTCGCCGACCCTCAGATCGGCCGGAGAGACCTTTCGCAGAATGACCATGTCGCCACGTGAGAGCGTCGGCTCCATAGACCCGCTGATCACGGCGCCGATCGGCCTCAGGGTCCCCATCGAGAAGGCGATCGCGAGATATCCAAGACCCAGTAGCGCCATCAGCGCCACGAGGTCCATCCATCCCTTGGTCCTGTGCCCCTTCTTTACGATGAGCTGTCTACTCTCTCGTGCTGTCTGGAGCCGTTTTTGATGAACGTATCGACGCCATGATCCTCTCGTAGATCCCCTGTGCCCGGATCGCCACCGGAGTGCCCGGCAGGAACCGGTATCCGGCGTAGGCCGTCAGCAGCAGCACGAACAGCGCCAGTAACATCGAAAGCGGTATCGATATTCCAAGTACCGTGATTCCGGGCAGGCCCCGGCTACTGTCAAACGACGTGATCACCTGCGCCCTCAGCGACGGCGCATCACTGACGACACCGCCGAAGTTGGCCATGACCGTGACCGAACTATCGGCATCAAGCGGCGTAAATTCTGCGGACCCTCTGCCGCTCTGATCGGTAACGGCAGGTGGGTTCGACAACTCTCCGGAAGTCGTTTGCCAGATCAGGTCAGCGCCCTCCACCGGTCGGTCGCCAAGAGTTACCAGCGCTTCAACGATCGTGGACTGTCCGATTGCGATCGTGGAGGGGTTGAGCGAGACGTTGATCCGGAGCGCCGTCTCGACGACCTCCATCTCGGCCACGACGGTTTCCGCCCCCGGAAGTACGCCGGACACGCTGACCGTATCTTCGCCACCTTGCAGTGTCACGGGGAATGATTTGTGGCTCTCCCCGGGTAGAAACGTTGCGGAGTCTGGAACCTCGGCAACATCCGAAAACAGAAACAGCGGAGTCTCGGCCGAAGCCGGTGCGGGCGCGCCAGAGGAATCGAGTAGCCGTGCGATTAAGAAGTTGCTCGCCGCATCGCCGGGGCTTGCCGTTGGATAGGCGTAGGTCAGGTCGAAGGACACTACTGACCGGGTGTGCGCCACCGCCTTGACGGTGGTGCCGATCATCCCGGACTGGGTGACCGTGATTTGGGTCTGCGCCGGGGTGCCGGAGCTGTCGATCGTTCCGGAGGCGTAAGTCGCGTTCTCGCCGCAAGTAAGCCCTTCAGGCACGACCACCTGTCCGCCCCGGATTTGGACGCCGTCGATCACGTCGGTCGTGACGCGCACCGGGTCGCACGGGAAGATCGCCGGGGATCCGTCGACGTCCAACGCCTGTGCGACCAGAAGTGCGGATGAATCTCCGGGCAGAAATCCGCCGGGCACCACGTAGACGGCGAGCCGGGCCGGGTCTGACGGGATGAAGGTTGGCGTCGGGGCGGGCGCCCCATCCGCGCCTCCGCCAACCTCGCCGTTTTCGATCACCTGTACGAGGGATCGAGGCGTGACGGTAGCCGTGGCCGAATCTGTCAGGAAACCGTTCGCCTGTGCGGTGATTATCGCGTCTCCGACGTCGCCCGCCATGTACTCGCCAAAGACGGCGTTGATTCCGCTCGGGATCAAGTACGTGGATTTCGTCGGCGCGACCGACTCCGGGAGTGACGATGTGATGGCGACGAACGTGTCTGTGGGCGCCGCGACCGGTGCGCCGTCTGCACCCCGCAGGCTGACGACGAACCGGCCCGGCTGGACGCTGCCCTCGGGCATCGATGGTGGGGCCAACTCGAGCTTCAAACTGAACGGAGGCTCGGCGCCGGTGCTGGACACTGTCTGCAACGTTACGGAAGCGGCGCTCTCATGTTTGACAGCCGCCGTGATGGTGCCTTCACCAGCCTTGAGCGTGGTTTGGACGGGGATCGCAATGGCCACCGACCCGGGCGGAACCGTGAGAGTGGGAGGGACCGTGAACAGTGACGGATCTGAGCTCCATAACGAGACCTCTGACTCGCCGCCAGCGGGGAACGGGAAGG
>JAQBUX010000114.1 GCA_027623795.1 Chloroflexota bacterium | reverse complement strand
ATACTCTGCCGCGTCCTCGCGCTCGGCGACCACGCCGACAAAATCTCCGTCGCGTACGACCGACACCACGCCTTTGACGCGTTCCGCGCGCGCCGTATCGATCTGTTGGAGGCGCGCCCCGTAGGTGGGCGGCCTGAGAACCTTCCCGTACAGCATCCCCGGCACCACGACGTCTTGCGAGTAAATCGCAGCGCCGGTCACGCGACTCAACGCGTCCACGCGCCGGGCCGGTAACCCCATCAGGTTGAAATCTTCTGGTCGCTTGGTCTCAACAAGCTCCGGGACGTCCAGGGTCAATGTGTGGCCCGAAAGAAGCTCGGCGTAGTCGGCCCCGGGACCGTCATCGGACACGACGACCCGCCCGTCCCGAGTTGTTAACGTCTCCGCAGGCGCCTCTAACTTTGTTGACGCCAGGTCCATCAGCGCACGTCGGGCCGTCGCCGCGGCACGCCGCAGCTGGATGCCGACGGTGCGGGTCGACGCGCTGCCCGTCGTGCCGCGATCCTGTGGAACGAGGTCCGTGTCGCCGAGGACGACTCGGACCGAAGCGACCGGAACGTCGAGTTCGTCGGCGATCTCCATGGCGAACCCGTTCCGGATCCCCTGGCCGTACTCCACCTTTCCCGAGAATGCAGAGACACCGCCATCGCGGTCGATCGTCAGGAGCGTCGCCGGGTCTCCCGGTGGCACGCGAGGGTCGGGCTCAGGCGTCCACCGGGGCGGGCCGACGACTCTCAGCGCGATTTCCGGCCGGGCCTGTTGATCGTTCATCGGTCGCCGCCTTCGCCCTGTGTCCCATCGATTTGTTTCGGAGAACCGGCGGCGGACTTTACGGCCTTCAGGATCCGGACGTAGGCGCCACATCGGCAAATGTGACCGCTCAACGCGGCGCGAATCTGGTCGTCGTCCGGAGCCGGATTACGGTCGAGCAGGGCGACGCTACTCATGATGAACCCCGGCGTGCAGTACGCGCACTGAAACGCCGTGTGCTCGACAAACGCCTCTTGCACCGGGTGCAACTGGTCGCCATTCGCGAGACCCTCGACGGTCGTCACCTCACGTCCGCTGGCGGACGCAACGGGCGTGATGCAGGAGCGCGTCGCCTCGCCGTCGATCAGGACGGTGCACGCGCCGCAATTGCCCTCGCCGCAGCCGTATTTCGTGCCAGTCAGTCCCAGCTCGTGACGGAGCACGCTGAGCAGCGTGCGCTCCGCGTCGACCGCGACCTCGTGCGACTCGTCGTTCACCCTCAGGTGCATCGCCGTTAGCTCCTCTCATCTAAGAGCAGCGAATGATACGGGCGGATTAAAATCGTGCGGTATCCGTCGGCGCCGTTAATCGCGACCTCGAAGCTCTCGGCCGCGCTCTTGACGCTCCGTTCCGTGCCTGTTTTTCACTTGAGGACCGAAGCGCCGGCGCGGCCACGATTCGCGATCAAGAACGCCGCGCCCACAGCAACGATCGGCGTGCCAAGCGCCAACGCTACGGGAACCTCGTTGCGGCCCGCCGTGAAGAAGACGAACACACCCAGGACGATGCCCGAAGCCACGCACGAGATACCGCCGAGCTTCTCCCACCACCACCCCGCGAGCAGGCTCGCCGCTAACCACGACGACAAAATGCCGACGCCGACGCCCGTGGCCGCCAGTGGTTCGTCATCGACGATGCCCACTACGGCATGCGCGATCAGCATCAACAGGATGTAGGCGGCGAAAAGAGTGCCGAGACCGCGCGCAATCCGGCGCGCGATTCGGCCGGTTCTTCTCGGCTCAATGCCGGGGGATTGTTGAATACTCGGTTCCGGTTGCGTTGCTGCCACACGACCCCTCGGTCGCTCCGGCAAGCCGAAGACGCAGGGGGATGAATCCCGTTCCATTCAATTGTGGTCGTCCCACGATGATGGACGCGTGAACACGAGGACACCGCGCATGAATTGCGCGTGACCTAACCGGGCTATTCATCGGTGACAAGGCGTGCGATCAATGATTCCCCGGCGTTTCCGTTGGAGTCCCGGCTTGCTACGATGCCAGCCGCCGTGGGTCGGGCATCTCGGAGAAACTCTGTCTGACAGCCCACGCCCCAGGTCAGGTCAAAGGGAGCTTTCTCGCAAGTGAAATATCGACGTCTCGGTAGCACAGGACTTCTGGTCTCCTCGATCGGGCTCGGGGCGAACAACTTCGGGCAGATGAGCGCGAGCCAGGTCGCAGGCGGCAACCTCGACTATGAGACGGCGAAGGCGATTCTCGACGCGTGCCGGGAGCAGGGCATCAACTTCATAGACACCTCGGACCTGTACGCCGAGGGGCAATCCGAGGAGTTCGTTGGACGCTCGGTCAAGGACTACCGGCACGACGTCGTGATCGCATCCAAGGCAGGTATGCGCTGGGCGGATGGCGTCAACAGGGAAGGTCTCACGGCGGCACACCTGAAACGCTCGGTCGACGACAGCCTCAGACGGCTACAGACCGACTACATCGATCTGTATCAGATGCATATCGCCGATCCGCTGACGCCTATCGAGGAGACGCTTCAGGCGCTAGACGACATCGTCGCTGCGGGCAAGGTGCGCTACGTCGGCTGCTCCAACTTCCTTACATGGGAGGTCGTCGAGGGGATCCAGATCGCACGGCGGCACGGCTGGCCTGAGTTCGCAACGGTGCAGCCCGAGTTCTCGATGCTGGAGCGGGAGCCGGAGCGCGAGATGGTTCACGCCGCCGCGAAGTACGGGACCGGCATCTTGCCGTACTACCCGCTGGCTTCAGGGTTCCTGACCGGGAAGTACCGACGCGGCATGGCGCTCCCAGAGGGGAGCCGCCTTGCCCGCCTCCGGTGGACCGCCGACAGGCACATCAACGACGCCGGTTTCGATCTGTTGGAATCGCTGGAGAGCTTCGCGTCCGATCGGGGCCACACGATGGTCGATCTGGCCTTTGCGTGGCTGCTTGCGCACCCGGAGGTGTCGTCCGTGATAGCGGGCGCCACGCGCATCGAACAGGTCGTCCAGAACGCGACCGCCTCGGACTGGGAGTTGAACGCGGCCGAGATGATTGAGCTAGACCAGCTCCTCCCCGGCTCGCCCGGACCGGGCACCGGGAATCTCCCGCGACGGCGTGGGCTGTAGGTGGGTGGGGGGGTGATGTCCGGGTCTTCGCGACCCATCGCCACCGCGCGGGCGAACTCCACCTAAAACGTCTGGCCCGATAGTTCGGCTGCACTGCCCGGTGGAATCGAAGCGTAACGGTGGTTTGTCGCGGCGTTGTTCTCTCGGCTCGTTTAGGCCCTGGCCTCACTGGCTGACGTTTTTGCCTTAGGCTCCCACTCCCCGGTATCGTTACAATCAGTATTCATACACTTATGATTAACACTGGTGACTACCATTCTCGTTCATATGAGCAGATGACACATCCATACATGACGTTCGCAAATCGGCTTCGCTCAGAACGACTCGCCCGAGGGTGGAGCCAGGGGGAGCTAGGGGAGCGTCTCGGCAAATTTTTGGCATGGCCGCTCGATCAGACGACGATCTCAAACCTGGAGCGCGACATCAGGCCGCCGACCGCGCCCGAAGTCATTGCGATTAGCCGGGCCCTCGATAGGAGAGTCGGGTGGCTTCTCGGCGAGCCGGACGAAGCGCCTGAACCGTCTCTACACGATCTCGCCGCCCAGTTGACAGCACGATTGGCTGCATCGGATACGCAGGAAGCCCATGAAGAGTTGGCCGGGGATCCTGCGCAGCCTCAGGGGCTGATCGAGATTGCGATCGTCGACCAGCAACCGGGTGCAGGCTTCCGGGCCGGCTCTGTGGGGTTCGGTTCAGGGTACTGGAGTATTGCCGAGGTGGCCGGGCGGGTCATACGCGGCGCTCACGTGATATCGGACACCGTGCGGGGCGAGGTCAGGCCGGGAGACACGATATTCGTCGACACCGAAATGACGGACCCGGGCGCGGGCGACCTCGTTGTCGCCACGTACGACGATGGGTTCCACGTCTGCCGCGTCACGAGGAAGGGAGGTAGGTTCTGGTGCGTCAATCAAGAGGCCCAGATACCGATCGAGTCGGTGGTGATCGAGGGGGTAGTGGTCCGACTCTCGAGGGACCTGAACCAGGTCTCTTTTGCTAAGAATAATATTGCGGAACGACATATAATAACGACAGGACCGCCAGTTAAAACCTAATGTACGCCATATGGGATCTTAGATGCCGACCAGGGGCTTTTACACCGATCCGAAGGTAGTCGACCGCATCGGCGAGCTCTTCGACCTCGGATATCCGGCGATTCGGATATATGAGCTGGTCGGCGCCGAACTTCAGGACAGCGGCGTCAGCTCCCCGGGGCAGAGGACGGTCGAGCGGATATGCGCAGACCTGCGGTTACGCGATAACCGGCCGTGGAGTGTTCGCGACGCTGTTCCGGATCACCTACGCGCTGTTCTGGACGTTCAGCTCGCAGTCGCGGACGGAACGCAGGGGCGAAAAACGAACCTTTCCGCCACCGAAGCGAAGTTCGTCGGCTTGATTTCTCAAGCCGGACCAACGCTCAGCCCGTGGCACATCTGGCGACTGGCGCGGCTTTACGTATCACGAGCTGAAGATCGCGACACGCTCGATCTCGACCATTTCCTTGCGATTTCGCCCGAGGTGGTGCCGGACAAGGTTTGCCAGGAGCATCGACGGCAGGGCCGTTCGTGGTGCTTTGATCTTGTACTGGGCCAGAGTCGTTCCAGTCATCACGAAGCGCACGTTAGGCGATGGCCGGACCGGATCTGGCCGCCACTCGGGATGGGCGCCTGCGGCATGCCGGCGATCCTCACACGTGACCAGTTCCTGGCGAGAACGGCCGGAGCTCCAGAAGTCGTCCTGTTGCACTCCCGAATGGACTATGTCCCCGGGGAAGTCTGGCCGGAGAGCGGAATCATCAACCCGGGACGATCTCCGATCGCATAGCGCCAAAACGTGGCGGCTGGCTGACTGTGTTGACGCGAAATGACCTCAAATCAACAAAAACTTGAGGCCATTTCGCGTTCGTTCGATCCTGTGGTGCCGAGGGGCGGACTTGAACCGCCGACACACGGATTTTCAGTCCGTTGCTCTACCGACTGAGCTACCTCGGCACGACGATCCATCGTCTCAGACACGCGGCGGTTCTTCAACCGTCGTTTCGGGAGCGCCAGGTGGGTCGGCCGGTGTTTGATATGAATGTAATTCATAACTATATGCTAAAAAGTTGTCACGGCCGGGGAAGCCGTTTCAGAAATCTCCTCTCCCAGCCGGGTGCCCTCCGGGCGCGGGTTAGGGTGAGGGAGAAGCCCTTTCGTGGGATCACGTCCTATGGTGATTTCTGAGACAGGCTCCGGGGGGGCCTGCGGCCAGAATCGGCATGTTGGACAAGCAAGTTGGCGCTCACATTCGGATCGGCCGGTAACCGGGGAGTCTGCCGTGAACCGGCGTCGCGGGGTGTTCTGGATTCCGGACCATTCCACGGGCGGGATGCGGTTCGCATGAACGGCGGGGGCGTCCGCATCGAGATCGTTGTATCCCGTAACCGTCGCGACGTGTCCAGGGGGCGCGGGCGTTCCGGCACCGAAGTCTAAGCAGATTACGCGGCTATAATTCCGGGCAATCGCCCGGTCTGAACGCCGGACCAACCAACTCTCGCCCTCGAATCGACTCGCTCGCAACACGCCAACCGGGGACCACATGCCAACCCTTCTCGTCGTCTCCACCTCACCCGGCGCGGGCAAAACCGCGTTCGCCGCCACCTACGCAGCGAGACTTGTCGCCGACGGCGCCACGGTATCGCTGGGCAAAGCGTTTGGCACTTCCGACGACACTGACGCCATATCGTTAAGAACTCTCGTCGGGGAAGCGACTCCGGTCGACCCGATAGCTTTTCCCGGCGACGCTCCATCGGCTGACCAGGTCCGGCAGGTGGCGCAGGCCGTCAGCGGCGCCGGCGGTATCTCGGTGATCGAAGGCCTCTCCGCCAACCACGCGTTAAACCGCTCGCTTGCTGATGAACTTGACGCCAGCGTCGTTCTGATCGTCGGGCAGGCCGAGTATCGGGCTGCTATCGAGGCAGCGCCGGCTTACGGTGACCGCCTGGCCGGCGTCGTCATCAACAACGCGCCGCGACACCGGGGCCACGATCTCGAATCGGAGGTCGTTCCGGCCCTCGAAGCGGCCGGAATTCCGTACGCCGGGGCCATTCCGGAAGAGCGCAGGCTGGTCGCCGTCACCGCCCGTGCGATGCATGAATGTCTCGGCGGGGAGTGGCTCGAGTGGGAAGAACACGCCGACGAGCTCGTCGAGAACGTCCTGATCGGCGGAATCGTCCTGGACTGGGGGCCGCTCTACTTTGGATCGCAGGAGAACGCCGCGGTCCTGGTGCGGGGCGACCGGCCTGACCTGGCCATCGCTGCGCTGGCAACGCCGATCAAGGCCTTGATCTTGACCGGAGGCGTGAAGCCGGTCGAGTACGTCTATTACGAGGCTGACAAGAGGCAGGTTCCGGTGACCGTCGTGGACAAGAACACGCACGAGGCCGCCGCGGAGCTTGAACGCTTCCTTGAGTACTCACGCTTCGATCACCCGGGCAAACTCGAACGCTTCCTCGATCTAATCGAAGAGCGGCTCGATATGGACCTGATCGACTCCGCCGTCGCACGCCCGGTCACCGGGTAAGCAGAGCGGATAACCGGCAGAAGTGAATCCCTGCGCTTCCGGTCGCGGTGGGACGCGTTGCTTCTCCCTCGTCCTCGACTTCTCCTGCATGGAGAAGGGAATCGGGCCACCCCTGTATCGCCAGCCCCCAAATTGAAGGTATCGCGAGAGGCACAGTCATGACACTTGATGCCGCCACGTTTCAGCGCGTCCGATCCGAGCTCAACTCGTCCGTGCTTTCTGACGTCATGGACGCCCTTGGCTACCTCCACCAGGCGATGGATCCGAGGATACGGCCGCTCGACGATTCCAGGATCATGTTCGGCCGCGCCCGGACCGCTTTGGTCGAGGAGCTGGCTTCGGGGACGCCCCGCCCCGACAACCCGTTCAAGTTGACGATCGCCACGATGGACGGCTTGAATCCGGGCGATGTGGTCGTGCGGGCATGTGGGACGGCAAAGACCGGCGTGACATGGGGCGAGTTGCTAACCACCGCGGCCATGGCGCGGGGCGCTGTTGGCCTCGTCACCGACGGGCTGATCCGCGACGTCCGCCTGATCCGTGAGGTCGGGTTTCCGGTGTTTACTGGCGGCATCAGCCCGGTCGATGGCGGCGGTCGTCACGAGATGGTGGCGGCCGATGTGGACGTGGAGTGCGGCGGCGTCCCGGTACGGCCCGGCGACTACCTGTTTGGCGATGTCGACGGCATCGTCGTGATCCCGTCGGAGATCCTGGAGGCCACCGTCGAAGCGGCTTTCAAGAAGTCCGAGGGAGAAAACATCACCCGGGAGGAGTTGCTGGCCGGCAAGTCTCTGTCCGAGGTGTACGCGAAGTACGGGATTCTGTAAAAATCCGCACTACTTTCCGGGTGGTCTAACTGTGAGTCATCCCTTCTGAATGACCATCGTGTTGGCCGCCTTCCGAGCCATCGACTGCGTCGGAATATCCGCGAAGCCGATCGTATTCAGCGATTTGCGTCTCCGTCAGGATTTCTTTCATCGTCAGATGAGCGCTGAGGTGAATCGCCCGCAATTGGCCTTCGGCCGTTGAAATACGCGTGGTCAAGTCAACGAGCGCCGTCTGGTTGATCGTTTCTTCCCTGAACAACTGATCTAGGTCGGCTTCGAGTGATACAAATACGTCGCCAATCCTCCTGGCATCGGCATTCATGGTCTTGAATATCTCGTCGACCTTTGACCTCTGGTCGTTAGACAATTCCAGCGGTTCTGCCAACTGCAAAATGTGCGTCGGCCCGGGGTAGCTATTCAGCTCTGCGGCAAGCGCGTAGCCTGCCCCGCGTCCGGCGAGAAGGTCGTCAACGCGATCCGGGCCGATCGCTTTGATTGGCCGATCTTGCAGTCCTGCATAGGGCTGCGGAGAGCTCGCCGTTGCTTCGCCGATGCTCGATTCGTCGAGGGACGTCGTGGTGGGATCGCTCGAACAACCGATGACCGTGGAGGTGGTGATCGTCATCAGGGCGAGAGTTGCCAGTGGCTTTCGCAAGTCAAACCGAAAAGTCATCTTGAATCCTGTCGATGCGAGGACTGCTTGAAGACTCAATCCTACCTGTCGCACCGGCGTTATCGCGTGATGCGGCAATGAGGGGCGTGAGGTTGACGGCGGATGGTGACTGGTTCCGATTGCGGCCCACCCTGAGGAGTCCTCCTGAAGCTCTCGCCACAAGCCCACCCTGAGGCTCTCGCCGTAAGCCCACGCATGTCTTTGGTTCGTGTTTCACCTCGACCGTTTCCGATCCCCTTTGGCAGGCTTGGCTCAACCCGACCGTTATCCGCATTCAGCC
>JAQBUX010000113.1 GCA_027623795.1 Chloroflexota bacterium | reverse complement strand
GTGCGCGCCGCACTTATCCCCGACCAGCAGCGAGTCGCACTGTGTGTGATTGGTGGCGTTCTCCGCGCTGGGCATGATCTTGACCTGCCCGCGGTAGGTGTTCTGGCCCTGACCCGCGGAGATCCCCTTCGCAACGATCGTGCTCTTCGTGTTCTTGCCGATGTGGGTCATCTTCGTGCCCGTGTCGGCTTGCTGATGGTTGTTGGCAAGGGCGACGGAGTAGAACTCTCCGACCGAGTTGTCCCCCTGAAGAATCACGCTCGGGTATTTCCAGGTGATCGCCGAGCCCGTCTCGACCTGGGTCCACGAGATCTTGGAGTTGTCTCCACGGCAAATCCCGCGCTTGGTGACGAAGTTGTACACGCCGCCTTCCCCGTCCTTGGTTCCGGGGAACCAGTTCTGGATCGTGGAGTACTTGATCTCGGCGTCTTCAAGCGCCACCAGCTCGACAACGGCGGCGTGCAGTTGGCTGGTCTTTCGGAAGGGCGCCGTGCACCCCTCCAGGTAGCTCACGTAAGCGCCCTTATCGGCGACGATCAGAGTGCGCTCGAACTGGCCCGTGCCCTCTGCGTTGATGCGGAAGTAGGTCATCAACTCAATCGGGCACCGAACGCCAGGCGGGATGTAGGCGAACGAGCCGTCGCTGAAGACCGCCGAGTTGAGAGACGCGAAGAAGTTGTCACTGTATGGCACCACGGAACCCAGGTACTTCTGGACGAGATCCGGGTGCTTCTTCACTGCTTCACTAAAGGAGCAGAAGATGATCCCAAGCTTTTCCAGTTGCTCGGTGTAGGTGGTCGCCACGGATACGCTGTCGAAAACAGCGTCGACCGCAACCCCGGCAAGTTTCGCCCGTTCCTGCAACGGGATGCCAAGCTTCTCAAACGCGGCGAGCATCTCCGGGTCGACTTCGTCAAGGCTCCCGGGCGTCTTGTTCAGCGACGACTTCGGCGCCGCGTAGTAGTAGATATCGTCGTAATCGATCGCCGGGTAACGGAGCTTCGCCCAGCTGGGTTCGCCCTGTTCCTTCGCCATCTTCATCCAGTGGCGATAAGACCGGAGCCGCCATTCAAGAAGCCATTCAGGTTCATCTTTCTTGGCAGAGATGAGCCGGACGGTGTCCTCGCTCAATCCTTTTGGGGCGAAGTCTTCCTCGACTTCGGTTACGAAGCCCCATTTGTATTCGCCCTCTGAGAGATCGCTCTCCCGGGAGATGGTATTGGGGGTTGCCAAGCGGCGCGCCTCCGGGATTCCCTGATGCTGTTTGGGTGCTGTTTGGTCGAATTATGAGAACCGGCTCGTAATCGACTTATACGATTGAGTCAATCCTGCGAGATTCGACAAAAATCTAATTATGACCTTTTTGGTTAACATTAGGGTAGACAAGCCTTGAAGGGGTGTCAACGAAATTCGTCGCGGAGTATCTTCGCGCCCCTGAAGCGACCACGCCAACCGCCTTGCCAAATTCCGGTTAATTACGGCGTTCGAGCGGTCGAAGACCGTCATCCACCCGGATTCGCCCCCGCCGCGTGTTCGAAACGAGCCGATCCACTCCCGGCATGCAACGTTGCGAGGGCATCGTGGGGCCCATGGCAATACGCCCTTCAGGCGGAGCGCGACACGCTCCTACATCCGAACCGTCGAGCGACGCCAGCGTCCGCGCTGTGGTCTCGCTCTCAAGCCACACGTCCATTGTGGTCGGAAATCACGGTCATCACACGATCCGCCCGCGATCCTCGTGCCGGCGGCGGTTATGCTCGACCCACTGTGCATCCAGACAACGACGCCGAAGGCTTCAGGGCGGCGCGAGCGGAGCTCATCGCCGATCTGTCGCGACGCGTGGACGACGAGCGTGTCCTGGCGGCGATGGCACGCGTGCCGCGTGAGGAGTTCGTCCCGCCCGAAATCAGGTCCAGGGCGTACGAGAACATCGCCCTTCCGATCGGCGACGGCCAGACAATCTCGCAGCCGTTGATCGTGGCGCAGATGACGTCAGAGCTGCGTCCGCGGCCCGGCGACCGGATTCTGGAGTTGGGCACGGGCTCGGGCTACCTGGCGGCTGTGCTGTCATTACTGGTCTCCGAAGTAATAACCGTGGAACGTATTCCTGGGCTAACCAGTGAGGCCCGCACACGTCTCTCGCGACTTGGTTATGACAACGTGCGCATAGAGCAGGCTCTCGAAGAGCTCGGCTGGCCGGAGGGCGCGCCTTACGACGGCATCATCGTCAGCGCAGGCGCGCCGGAGCTCCCGCTGGCGCTGTTGGAACAACTCCGTGTCGGGGGCCGGATGGTCGTCCCCGTAGGACCGATCGGGAAACAGAACCTGCTGCTGGCCGTGAAGACGGAAATCGGCCACCAGACGAAGGAGCTCGGGGCGTGCGCATTCGTTCCGCTCTTCGGCCGTGGCGCATGGCCGCCGTCTGCTTGAAGTTCGGGAATTACGGGTCGGAACGGGCACGCTACGGGATTGCAGAACGAACGACCCGCAAAGTCGGCCGTTGCGTTCGCCAAGAAACTATCTCAAAAGCTGCCGCCCGGTATGTATGCACGAACCACCTCCGCCTGCCAACGCATCGTAGGGGCCGCTGACTATCGGCCCGGGTGGCCCGGCGGGGCGTGGAATCGGCCAACCGTGCCGGGAAGAGCGGATAGTCATTCGCCCCTATCGCGCGACCATTAAACTGTCTCAAAAGCCGCCATCCGGTGCGGCGCCACAACGGAAACTTCGCCCGCAAGTGGCTACCCGACTCCGAAAACGCACCCGACGGGAGAACGGGTTCTGAGATAGTCGCTAAGGTATACTCAGGGCCGCGTTTTCGGCGCGGTTGCCGCCGTCCGTGTCCCTTTAGTACATCTCGATCTTTTCTGCGCGCGTCAGGAGCCGAACCCACCGTGGAGTACGAGCCCGTCATAGGACTTGAGGTCCACGTCCAGCTGAACACGAAGAGCAAAATGTTCTGCTCGTGTGGGGCGGACTACCAGTCAGCGGAACCGAACACGCGCGTTTGCCCCGTTTGCCTCGCCCTCCCCGGCGTTCTTCCTGTGGTCAACAGCGCCGCAGTCGAGTCGGCGATCAAGATCGGACTTGCGCTCAACTGCGAGATCGCAGAATTGACGAAGTTTGACCGAAAGAATTACCCGTATCCCGATCTGATGAAGGGGTACCAAATCTCCCAGTTCGACGTTCCGATCTGCCACGACGGGTGGATGAGTGTCCAGCCGGAGGATGGGCCGGAGGCGCGCATCGGCGTGACACGCGTTCACATGGAGGAGGACGTCGCCCGCCTCATCCATGTCGATAACGTTGACGGCCGCTCCGGCCACGCGCACACGTTGATGGACATCAACCGCGCCGGCGTGCCTCTTATGGAAGTCGTCTCAGAGCCGGACATCCGATCATCGGCGCAGGCAGAGGCGTACATCCTCAAGCTCCAGAACATCATTCGTTACCTCGGCGTCGGCACGGCGAGCATGGAGGAAGGCAGCTTCCGCGTCGATGCCAACGTAAGCGTGCGGCCGGTCGGGAGCGATGAGTTGAGGGAGCGCGTCGAGGTCAAGAACATGAACCGCGTACGCGCCGTGGTGCGCGCTATCGATCACGAGATCGAGCGTCAGACGCGCGTCTGGGAGTCAGGCGATCGCGTCGAGATGGAGACGCGCGGCTGGGACGATGTGGCCGGCGCCACGCTGATCCAACGGAGCAAGGAAGAGGCGCACGACTACCGGTACTTCCCGGAGCCGGACATCCCCCCGCTCGAGATCGGGCGTGCCTGGGTCGAAGAGATCAGGGCGTCGCTCCCCGAGTTCGCAGACGACCGTCGTACGCGATTTCAGGACGAGTACGATCTCAGCGAGTACGACGCAGCGCTGTTAACCACCTCCCGCGCGACGGCCGATTATTTCGAAGAAGTTGTCGCTGCGCGGGACCTGTCCGACGTGGACCGCTCCGCGTTCGCCAAGGAAGCGGTGAACTGGGTGAGCGGCGAGCTGGCCCGCCTCCTGAACGCTCCCGAAGGCCCTTCCGAGATCGACCAGACAAAGATCAAACCCAAACAGCTTGCGGCTCTCGTAGCACTGTTTCAGGCGCGAACGATCAGTAACGCTAACGCGCGTCAGGTGCTTGAGGAGATGTGGTCGTCAGGCTCTGACCCGGATGCGATCGTTAAGGAACGCGGCCTGCTGAAGGTCAGCGGTACGGACGAGCTGCTGCCGGTCGTTCGCGAGGCGATCGAGAACAACCCGAACGCTGTGGAGGATTTCCTCAGCGGAAAAGAGACGGCCGTCCGGTTCCTCGTCGGCCAGGTGATGAAGGCGACACGCGGCCGGGCAGACGCCGGTGTAGCGGCAGATCTGCTCACACAAACCCTTGAGGAAGTGAAGTCCGCCCGATAACGTGGAATAACGCCCCTACTTGCACGAACGTGTTCCCATGACCAGTTGTCGGGACACGGCGATGCGGGTCCGGGGACAGCGGAGTACCGATGGGTAACGACTTTCTGAGCGTCCTGGAAATAATCATCGCGGTCACACTTGCGGGTGTGATACTCCTGCAAGTGCGGGGCAGCGGAACAACGTTGTTCGGGCAAGCGGAGAGTTCATTCCGCACCAGGCGTGGCATAGAGCGGTTTCTATTTCGCGGCACCATCGTACTGGCGGGTATGTTCGCTGTTATCGCGGTCCTGACGGCCCGTTTCACCTAGGACCTAACGGTCGTAGCCACCCGCAAGCATCCGTCGTAAGAGCTCCTCAACCGCGCCCTGAGGCTCTCGAAGGGCCGAGTGTCGGCACACGAAGCTGGGTTCAGGCGCGGGCCTTGGTTCGCACACCGTGGGCGTATTGCCATACGCCCCTGCAACGCGATCGCTCATCCGACGGCGCCAACTGACGGCAGACGGTTGCCCGCGATAGCGTAATCAGCGCCCCCAACATGCGACGCGCTCGACATCCCGCCTACAATGCGCCCGAATCTGACGCGTAACCGGCGCCCAGGAACGAAACAAGGAGTTGGGATGACCGCTGAGATCAACGGGCTGCCCGAGCTCCAGATTACGGACGACCGCCACGTCCGGACCCTCAGACTCAATCGCTCGCACAAGAAGAACGCCCTGTCGGAAACACTGGCGTGGGGTCTCGTCCGTGCCATCGACGACGCCACTGCAGACGACGACGTGTGGGTCGTCGCGATCACCGGCGTGGATGACTGCTTCTGTTCAGGGGTCGACCTGACGCCCGCCGGGAACGACCCGGATCGCGGGCCGATGTCGAAGATCCAGTCCCAGTTGGACGACCTCGGCTGGGTCGGTAACCTGCCTATGGCGATCCGCGAGCGGTGCGACAAACCGGTCGTGGCGGGGCTCAACGGGGTGGCTGCGGGCGCCGGCATGGCGCTCGCCATGGCATGCGACATGCGGATCGCAGCCGAAAGCGCATGGCTCTTCCCGGGCTACTCCCGCATCGGAGGCTCTCCCGATGGCGGACTGTCGTGGACGCTGCCTCAGGTCGTCGGATACGAGCGTGCGATGCGATTCTTGTTGGAGAACAAGCGCGTCGACGCGGCCGAGGCTCACGATCTCGGATTGATCGGTGAGGTGGTTCCGGACAGCCAGTTCCAGGAACGGCTCGTCGAGTACTGCCTGTCATTGACGACTATCTCTCCGATCGCAGCCCGGATGACCAAGCGTGTGGTGAGAGAGGCAACTCGTATCGATCTTGAGGCGCAAGCTCGATACGAGTTGCAGAGCATCGGCCGGGCCTTCGCCAGCGAGGACGGCAAAGAGTCCCGCCGGGCATTCCTGGAACGCAGATTGCCCGAGATCAAGGGACGGTAAGAGCAGACTGGGCCCGACCAACGCGCCATCCTTCCGATCGAGGAGCAAGATCCCTCAGCCTGTGGTTGACGAGAAGTGCCTGGTCGGGTTCGACGTGCACTCGGTCACCGGTCCTCGAAATCGCGGCACACTTGGCTCCGCCGTCCGCACCCGGATGTCTGGCGCGGTGCAAACATCAATATGGTCATTTTGATCGAAGAGAAGGATCTCCCGACCCGTGACCGACCCGATCATGAATTCGACACTCACGGTCACGCCGGGCGCGCCATACGACTTCGCGGCAAACGCCGGTTTCATCACGCACTACCGGGGGCGGGAGGGTTCTGACGCGTTCGATGGCGAGACCCTGACGCGCCCGATCGACCTCTGCGGTAAGGTGGCGATGGCTGCTATCTGGTCGACCGGAACGGTTGATCGTCCAGAGTTGGCGGTCACCCTGTCGGGCCTCAGTCGATCGCTCTCGGCGGCAGAACTCGGAAGTGCTACACAGCAGGTAGAGCGTGTGACCGGCGCCGCCGGCAGCCCTCAACCGTTTTATGAGATGGCCAAGGAAGTCCCGGCGCTTGCCACCCTGGCGGAGCGCTTTCACGGGCTGCATCTGACGAGAGCGACGAGCCTGTTCGAGACGATCGCATGGGCGATCCTCGGCCAACAGATCAGCGCAATCGTCGCGGCGTCGCTACGCAGTCGCATCACCGAGAATTACGGCCGCAGCGGCGAGATCGAAGGCGCGCCATATGCGCTCTTCCCGCACGCGGAACAATTGGCGGGCGTCACAGTAGACGAACTCCGCGCCCTTGGCCTGAGCCAGCGAAAGGCCGAATACACGATCGGAATCGCTGACGAGTTCGCGTCCGGCCGGTTAACCGAGGATGGACTGACGGACCTCGACGACGAGTCGGTAGAGCGGCAACTTCTGAAAATCCGGGGCATAGGCCCATGGACCGCCCACTGGCTGCTAATCCGCGGACTCGGAAGGCCCGACGCATTTCCGGCAGGCGACGTGGCCCTGCAAAAAACGCTGGGCGAACTGGTGACCGGCAAAGCGATGTCGCCGGATGAACTCGTGACCTACGCCGGCCACTTCCGCCCATACCGCAGCTACCTCACCATCTACCTCTTCGCCCTCATCCGAGCACGGCGAGTCGGGGCAGCGTAACCGCAACTAGCCCGCGTCGCCCCGACCCATCAATCCCCTGCCGGAGCCCCTGCCGGGGCGAACGCCGGGACGTCCTCACCCTGCTCAACTCGTACGTCCGGTAACCAGTGCAGGAATGGCGGCAGGTACCAGTTCCAGCGGCCGAGCATTTTCATGGTCGCCGGGACCAGGATCATTCGAATGATCGTGGCGTCGATCAATACTGCGATACCGAGGCCGAATCCCATCTCCTGGAGCCCGATCAAGTCGCCCGCTGCGAATCCCCAGAAGACGGCGACCATGATCAAAGCGGCGCCCGTGATCAGGCGACCCGTGGAACGGATGCCGAAGGCGACCGACTCAGTGTTGTCGTCGGTCTGGTCGAAACGCTCACGAATTCTGCTCAAGAGAAATACGTGATAGTCCATCGAAAGGCCAAACAGGATCGAGAAGAGGAACAGCGGAATCCACGCCTCGATGATGTCGAACTCTTCGAGCAGGCCCAGGTTACTCCCGACGCCCTTCTGGAAGACGAGGACCAGGAGGCCGTAGGTCGCCGCGACCGAGAGGAGGTTCAGGATGATCGCTTTGATAGGAACTATGATCGAACGGAACACGATCATGAGAAGGATGAAGCTCATCCCCAGGACAAACGGGAACACTATGAAGATCCCGTCTTTTGCGGCCTGGAAGAAGTCCATGTTGTATGCAGTGGCGCCCGTAATCACGACCTCCACCTCCGGTCCGGGGAACGCCGCCGGGACGTAGTCGTCTCGCAGGTTGTTGACGGCGTTCTGCGCCGGCTTCTCTGTCGAATCACCGGCGAGCGGAACCTCGATCACAGCGATCGTTCGTTCAGCGTTCACCTCTGGGGGCCTCGGCAGGCCGAACGTCCCTGAGGGATCGGATGCCATAGACGCGAACAGCGCCTCGATCCCATCCCGAACCGCTGGCGAGTCGAAGTCACCGGCGATGACGATCTGCGCCGGATTTGCGTCCCCGGCCGAGAACTGTTCGTCCAGGATGTCGAAACCCTGCCTGGATTGGATGTCTTCTGACAACGTGCTCACCCCGGCGAACCCGATGTGCAGATCAAGCACCGGGTAGGCCGCCAGGAGCAGGAGAAGTGTGGCCGCTCCGGCGCTGATCAAAGGCCGTCGCATCACCACACGAGCGGCCCAGTCCCAAAACCCGCTTCCCTGCGACGCGCTATGGCTTTCATTTGACTGTCCAAGCCCCGGTATGGCCAGACGATTCACCTTGTCTCCGAGCAAGCTCAACGTCGCAGGCAATAGCGTCATCGCGGCAAGTACCGACGCCACCACAACGGCGATCGCGCCGATCGCGATGGCGATAAAGACGTTAAACGGCATGAGGAGCATCCCGGAAAGCGCGAGCACCACCGTGATCCCGCTGAAAAGCACGGCTCTAGTCGCGGTGTTGCCGGCGCGTGTTGGACGTCAGCAAAAGTGGGACACCGATCGGGCCTGAACTAATAGAGAGATCGGCGGTTGTGAGC
>JAQBUX010000112.1 GCA_027623795.1 Chloroflexota bacterium | reverse complement strand
GGTCAACGAGTGTCCGCAACGGCATTGGGAATTGGACTCTGAAAACCAGCCAACCCAGAAGATCTTAGAGACGCGTCGGCGCGCCAAGTTCATAACACCCATTCCGAAGCCGAAGAAGCGGAAGAAAGCGGCGCAGCAAGAAGAGATGGTGTTCGATGAGGGGAAGGGGCTTTCAACCGAGAAACAACAATACGACCCAACCTCCATCATCAACCAGGTGCGCCAGAACGTGGATGCGTGGCGGTCCCTGCCAAGCCAGACCCAATGGCAGGTGACTCCAGAAACGGCGCGCCTGCTCCAGCATTGGAGGCATCACAAGTTCGGCGGTGTCCGCCCGTTCTTCTGTCAGGTAGAGGCCGTCGAGACCGCAATCTGGCTGATCGAGGTCGCTCCGCAGTCCAAGAGTGGCAGGCGATTGCTCGACCATGTGGTGAGTGCGAATAAGGACGCCAATCCTGAACTCATGCGTCTGGCGCGGAAGCTGGCCACCGGTGCGGGGAAGACCACGGTCATGGCTATGCTCATCGCGTGGCAGACGATTAACGCTGTCCGCCGACCCGCCAGCAAACACTTCACCCGAGGCTTCCTAGTAGTCGCTCCTGGCCTGACTATCAAGGATCGCCTCCGCGTCCTCCAACCGAACGACCCTGATAGTTATTACGCCGACCGCGAACTGGTGCCCCATGACCTGATCGACGACGTGAGCCGAGTGTGAGCGAAACTTAGTTGGAAATTGAAGCGGCTCCAAACCCTGTGGTTTGATGACGTTGCGAGACGAACATCACGCCACGAGAGAAAGGAGCCGAGATGAGCAGTGTCCTACGATCGGTCAGGAAGCGCAAGAAGGGTCGCACGTTGGGCGCGGTCGACGTCATCGACCGAGCGGCGTACGCCGAGCTGGAGGTCGATGCCAAGGTGGAGTTGATCCGGTCCTTGGTTCCGCTGGGGTTGATGCACATCGAGGAGTTGCTCGACGAGGAAGTGACCGCGCTGGCTGGCGAGCGCTACGCCCGCAAAGACCCGTCAGTCGGCGGACGCCGTCATGGCAGCAACCCCGGGACGGTCGGGTTGGCCGGCCAGCGCGTGCCGATTCGTGTGCCCCGGATTCGCCATGTCACGGAGCGCGAGATTCCCCTGCGGTCGTACGAGGCGCTGCATGGCGATCGCGCCGGCAACGACCTGTTGCTGAAGCGCGTGCTGTATGGGATCTCGTGCCGCAACTATGCGGCGGCCGCCGAGGCGATTCCCGGGGCGATCGGGCTGTCGGGGTCGACGGTGTCCCGCGCGTTCATTCAGGCCAGCGCGACGAAACTCCGCGAGCTCCAGGAGCGGGACCTGTCCCGGGAGGACGTCGTGGCCCTCGTGCTGGACGGCAAGACGTTCGCCGAGGCCACGATGGTCGTGGCGCTGGGTATCACGATGACGGGGGAGAAACGCTTCCTGGGCTTTGTCGAGACGGACACCGAGAACGAGAAGGTGTTGACCCCGTTCCTCCGGTCCCTGGTCGAGCGGGGTCTCGATGTCTCCCAGGGGCTGCTGGTGATCGTGGATGGCGGCAAGGGGCTCCGGGCAGCCGTGCGGAAGGCCTTCCGCCACCGCGCCCTGGTGCAACGGTGCCAGTGGCACAAGCGCGAGAACGTGGTGAGTTACGTGGCCAAGCGTGAGCAGCCGGTCTGGCGGCAGCGTCTCCAACGCGCCTACAACCGTCCGGAGTACGACGAGGCCTTCGCCGCCCTCCAGTCGCTCCAGCAGGAGTTGGAGGACCGGAACCAATCGGCAGCCGGCAGTCTGGGGGAAGGCCTCGACGAGACCCTGACGTTACATCGCCTCGGGGTGTACGGCGTGCTGGGCCGGTCGCTGAAGACGACGAACGGCCTCGAGTCCATCAACGCGCTCATTGAGGAGCGCTGTGCGAAGGTCGATCACTGGCAGAACTCGAGTCAACGCCAGCGCTGGCTAGCCACGGCGCTCCTGGACATCGAGCCGCGTCTACGCAAGGTGATGGGCTACCGGCACCTGCCCAGGCTTCGTGACGCATTGAAGCGAGCGTTGAAGATCGACACGACGACGTCGAAGACGAAAGCCGCGTAAGCCATCAGGAGCCGCGGAGAGTTTCAACTAGGAATGGGCTTGACTCTTGGCATACGAAGGATGCCATCTAGCAAGCGTGACACTGTTTTACAGTGGAAACATCACTCCAGACAGACACGGGGCCAAGATCGATGTCACTGACCGGGACCAACAAAAACGGGAGTTTTCGCTGATGCCTCGGTTTCTGATCCCTATCGGCGGAAATGAAGCGAAGTCGCAAGGTTCCGAAATATTTCGAGAGATGGTCAACTTGGCAGGGGGAACCAAGGCGCGAATTGTCGTGGTGCCGACCGCGAGCGAAGAACCGAGCGAGCGAGCGCGTGATTACCGAGAGCTCTTTGCGGCCTTCAACCCAGAGGCCATTCAAACGGTACACATTGGGGAACGCCCGGATGCAGGATCGGCTGAGCTCGCCAAGATCATCGGTGAAGCGACGCTCTTCATGTTCGCAGGGGGCGATCAGCTTCGCCTCTCTTCGCTCATCGGTGGGACACCATTGCATCGGGCTCTGATCGAGCGATATCGTACGGGCGGCTGTGTCGTCGCCGGAACCTCAGCGGGAGCCGCCGTCATTCCTGAAGTCATGATCTTTCAGAACAATCGATTTCGGATGTTTCAGAAGGGCGGCATCGAGATGACCCAGGGGTTGGGATTGATCCACGACATGATATTCGACACCCACTTCGTTCAGCGGTCTCGAGTGTCTCGCCTCGTCCATGCAGTATCAACCAATCCGGTTTTGTTGGGGCTTGGCATCGGAGAGAATACCGGGCTGATCATTGAGGACGAGACGAAGGCGAGGGTTGTCGGCACTGGAACAGTCATCGTGGTGGACGGAAGCGCCATCGAGATCAATCACATCGGTTACGTCGACAACGGGGAACCATTCGCGCTGACAAACGTGCTGTACTCCGTACTCACGCCGGGCGTGGTGTACGACATCAAACGCCGAACGGTGATCGACCCTGGGCCGATAGCACCTCCCACGAGCATGATCCCCAAGCGCAGACGACGCTCCGGGACGGCAAGCTCCACATAGGCGCTGTCGGCAGCGTTACGTGGACCCGCCAACAGTTTCTGAATGACGCCGTGAATGTGCAAGAACCACGTAGCTAGCTCAGTTTGTCGGTCACGACCCCGCACCGGTTCCTATCCCTGACTCTTCAACAGTCGGCGAAAGAATCTCCGCGCTGCCCGCGCGTCCCGACGGGGTTGTAGGAGGATCCCGATTGATCGTCACGAGGACTTTGTCGTCGCGCCAGACGGCATAGCTGGCATGGCTGATGATGTCGGGCGGAAAGCCATGCCGAAGGTAGTGGGGTTGGCGGGAATTCATTCCGAGGTTGTGCCGGGCAGAGAGAGTTGGCCGACGATGCCTAGCCACCCGCAGATCCGGAACCGACCAAGAGCACCGTAATCACACCAGCAACCACCCACCCGACGATGCAGACCGCCACCGCCCGCCACGTGCTCGTGTAGTCGAGTGCCTGACGCACGGCGACCACCATCGCCACCAGCATCCAAATCGACGTAATGCCGAGAACGAGTGGCCCCACACCCGGGATGATCCCGAAGATACGGGCGAGACCCGCTGACTGAGCAAATCCTAGTACCCGCATCATCTCCTTGAGGTCGGAACGGGTCTGCGGCTCCGGCAGCAGGCGCGTCCCGATGATGTACGTCAACGACGCCCATGCCACCCACGCCACTAACGCACCGATGCCGCCGACGATGACACCGCCAAGACCTCCAGCACCCAGGCCCAGGGATCCGATTCCACCTGCGACACTCGACAGGATCACGACTCCCATGGCTTGGCTTGTGGCCGTGCCATCGGCCTCAATTTCTTCGTAAGCCTGTTGGTTCAGCCTGGCCGTTCCAATGATTCTGTCAGTGAAGCTCGCCAATTGCGCCCCCCTTGGTGGACAGTTATTGTCAGGTTCACTTCCCGCTCCGGGTGTTGTCGGTCTGAATGGAACCGCTTCCGCCAGCCAGGATGATACAGAGTGTTCTCACTGGATCGTCCGTAGTGCATGAGCCAGGACCAGCCAAGCTGAACCGGCGTTCAGAGCAGCTTTCTACGAAACCGGCGGTTCCACTCACGCTCAAAGACTCTCTCGCCACCCTCGTACGCCCGCAGCTCCCCCCGGAAATGCAGATCGTCGCGCGTAGCACGCAAGGACGTCTCGCTCTCGATTCGGATGTGCCACCCGTCGCGGCGTAGTTCGACCCGCTGGCGGATGGAACTTCCCGCCGTGAGGGGGTCCTCGGCGCGAATACGATGTTTGCGGACGATGGCGTAGCCGAGCGTGAGATCGATCTCATCGAGACGCGCCAACGCATGGTCATCAAATTCGCCGCCGTCACTCTCGAGCGTGTAGACCAGCTCATTGGTCACGAGGTCGCGCTCAACCGACCGGCGAAATGGAAGAGGACGCAACGGCTCGTGCTTGATCCCCGGAGCTTCCTCGGGCGGTGGAAACTCAGCCAGCGCATCGTCCTCTGCACTCGGAGTGCGCAAGGGCAAGGTCAGAGATCTCGTACCCGGCCATACCGTCAGAGTGGCCGGGGCAGGGGGCGGCCATGCGATCGGCCAGTACGCCGTTGACACCGCGATGCGGATGCGATTCCCGGGTGCAAAGGAATGGGCGACGTCCTTCAAACGAATCGTGATGCACTCTCGGGCGCCAGGCTCGAGTTCGGCTGGGACGGCGTGCCCGTCCCGATGGGTAAGATTGAGCAGGCCGTAGGTGATTCTCGTGGAGGCGCCACCCGGGTCAATCTCGTTGAGTCGCACCGCCACCATCGCGACCTCGACGTTGGACGAGAGGTCGAGCTCCACCTCCGGTGCACCCAGAATTTCGAGTCGCTCGTCGAGCGGGTCTGAATCGAAAACGAGAGAGCGGCCGTCGTCCGGACGTTGGTCCAGAGGCATTTCACCGGGCGCCCCAAACGCACACCATTCGCCGGAAACGGCTCCGGTGAGTTGAGGTGAGCAGATCTTCATCGGGCTTCCCGGCTCGGGCACAGTGGCAAGACGCCTCCGATTCATCGCCCATCGACGGTGGGTCACCCGCGGCGACGGCCACGACGGCCACGACGGCTCAGCGACCCAGCGACCCGGGCGGACGGCGTACTCGGGTGCCGGGGCGACGCTGGTCTGCATCCACACCCGCAACATGGGTTCGTCCATGATGCCGGTGTCTCGGTCGCACAGCCAGTAGTCCCACCAACGCAAGGCTTCCTGTAGGAAACCGATTGCGGGACCGGGCCGGCCCCGGTGCGGATACGTGTGGGCCCATGGGCCTATGAGCCCCTTTCTCGGTGCGGACAGCCCCTCCAACAGTCGGCCGACCGCGTCGGTGTAGCCGTCAGCCCAACCTCCGATTGCGTAGACCGGACAGGTGATCGCAGCGTAGTTCTCACACACCGAGCCGCGCCGCCAGTAGTCGTCGCGCCACGGGTGACGCGACCACAGCTCGGGGAATAGCGTGACGGCCTCAAGCCGAGTCTGCCACATGTCTCGCCAACGCTCGCCGACGATGGAGGGATCCGGAGGCATGGCGCTGTAGGTCATCAGGATGGAGCCCCATTGCATGTTCTCGTTGAGCAGGCATCCCCCCATATAGTGCGCATCGTCCGCATAACGATCCTCAGATGCGCAGACGGTAATGATCGCGCGGAGCGCCGGAGGGTCGACGGCCGCCACCTGGAGGGCATTGAAGCCGCCCCATGAGATCCCCATCATGCCCACCGCCCCGTTGCACCAGGGCTGCTTCGCCATCCACGCGATGGTGGCCGCACCATCGTCGAGCTCTTGATCTGTGTACTCATCGAGGAGAACGCCCTCGCTGTCGCCCGTGCCGCGGACGTCGACCCGAGCGACAGCGTAGCCGTGCGCGGCGAAGTATCTGTGCATCGGCTCGTCGCGCGCTCGCATGAAGTCGCGCTTGCGGTAGGGGATGTACTCGAGAATGGCTGCCGTGGGCGAGGTCTGGACAGGCAAGAACAACCGGGCCGCAAGGCGGACCCCATCTGCCATCGGGATAAAGACGTTTTCGACCTCGCGGATCCGTGTGAGGAGTTCGTGCCGAATCTTCGGGTCGTGGCTCATCGTCGGCTGCCCGACGGAGTTGGCACGGCGATCGTTGATCGGCTACCGTTCAGAGCCATGCCCATTGTTGAACACGACCCCTGGAGGAAACAGTACTTCGAGCACGTGGCGTGCCCGGACGACGTCTTCATCTCAACGGACGACACTGACTCCTACGCACTCTATCCCGAGCATCGCTGGATTCACAACAAGCTGATCGTGGCTGAAAGTCAGGGGTTGCGTTGCGCTCCACACGGCATCGCCCCGAAAGAGTTCCCCGTCTTCTCGAAGCCCATCTACAACCTCCGGGGCATGGGCCTCGAAACCCGAGTCTTTTCGAGCCTCGACGAATACCTTGCCCAGCGAGACCCAGGTCACATGTGGGTTGAGCTGCTCGTCGGAGAACATGCCAGCTCCGACGTCGCGGTCGTCAAAGGGCGTCCAGTCTGGTGGCGGCATGTCGTAGGGAAGCCTGGCCCCCATCAGACGTTCGACTATTGGACCGTGCTCGCTGACCAGCGCCAGACGGTCGAAGAGTACTGCACCGAGTGGATTCAAGAACACTTCGCCACCTACACCGGGATGATGAATCTCGAGACCATTGGCGGAAAAATCATTGAAGGTCATCTTCGATTCGCCGATCAGTGGCCAGACCTCTATGGCAAGGGCTGGCTCGACGCCCTCGTGCGACTCTACGTAAACGGGACGTGGTCATACGATGACTCGGACCGGCGCGAGGGGTACAGCGTCGTGCGCCACGAGACACACGGGGCCCGCTATCGTCATCCTCCGTCCACGCTCGTAGAGGAGATCTGTCGCGACGAGCGCATCGCGAGCGTCCAGATTACTTTCCACGAGGACAAGCCAGCTGAGCTCCACGCCATGCCTCCGGGCGGGTTTCGCAGTGCGATCGTCAATTGCTGGGATCTGGACGCTGGGCTCTCTGCACGCACACGGCTCACCGCCTGGTTTTCAGAGTCGCGAGAGATTCGCCCCACCCGCCGCCGGCGTCTGGGGGTTTGACCCCCCCCTTTCGGAGAGGTGTTCGTCCGTTACGGGCTGGCCCAGGCTGGCGAACGGGAATGCGGAGCCGTTCACGACGGCGAGCGGCGGGTGGCTATGGATGGCGAATTGCTAATCTATCCAGCGACCCGATGAGGGATCGCGTCTTGTGATCCTGGGAGTGCCGGGGGGACGACCTTCGATGACGGCTTGCGTGTTCATCAGGTACCGATCCATCCCCGACCGTGCGCGCCGCTTGACGATCGCGCGCAACAGGCCCTTGAAGAAACCCGACAAGCCCGTGACCCGCGACCGGGTGGCGTAGAGCAGGAAGAATCCGTCGTCCTCGTCCTCGTCGTCCACGAGTGTTCGCAGTTCAAGCGTCGCGCTGAAATAGTGGTTGGCGTAGATCTGGCGCGTGGCGATGACGTAGCGCAGGCCGGGCAGGCTTGCGGCACCGATCGGGAAAGGCTGGATGACCACCTGGTTGAGCCGGGTCGTCGGCTTCATGCCGAACTCGCCCATGTTCCAGTAGAAGAAGTCGTCGGCGCCCGGAAGGCGTGACCGAGGGTAGTCCCTGAGGAACCGCGTCAATTCTGGGATCGGCGTCGGTGTGTCGAGCGGATTCGCCAGGCCGTGGACCTCTTCGGAGATCGGCGTCGGCGGGTTGCGGTCGGCGAATGTGCCCAACGTATCGACGCCGCCGATCCGATAGGCACGGAGCGCGTCGAAGATCATTTCCCGGTAGATGCGAGTTGCCTGGGAGGGAGCATCCGCACTGTCCCAGTCCACGAGGGTGTCGAACCGCGCCATGGCTGTCTCGGAGAGCTGCAGCTCGCAGTCGCCCGGCCGGCAGTTGCGGAGGTCCTGGATGTCCGAGCCGAGTAGTTCGAGCCCATCCAGATCACTGAGTCGCGGCGGATCGTTGAACCTGCCGACGCCGAGGATGTTGAGCTTTCGTTCGAAGACGTCGATCTCCCGGATCTGTTCCACGAGCTCGCGAGCCCGGCCTCGAACCCGCACGGCACCGAAGATCGACACGTCCACGGCTTCGGGGGTATCGAGATTCCTCGCCACGGCTCGGCCGGCCAGGACATCACGCCAGTCCCGGTCGGAGTAGCCAATCTGGTCGGTGAGGTAGCGGCGTAGGGTCGCCCGGGTGGGTGCGACCTGTGGTCGGGCTCCCTCGATCGCGATTGCGGCGCCCAGCAGCGATAGAATCACCACCGAGATTGCTTTCACATACCTCACGACATGCATTCTATCCGCGCGCCGCTCGATGCGACGAATGAGCCAACCGGCATTGGCACGACGCATCGGTGCCGCCTG
>JAQBUX010000111.1 GCA_027623795.1 Chloroflexota bacterium | reverse complement strand
TGTGGCGACCGACGTCGTCGCTGACTGGTGGAGCTTCCTGACGGGATGGATTTGAGATCGGTACGCAGCACAATATGAACGCCAGCCCCCTCCGACACATCTCAGGACAAGCCGGCCGCCACACCGTAGGGGCGTATGGCTATCCGCCCTCGGGCGGGGCAAGCCCCGCCCCTACGCGCCATCCAGCGCGATACCGCCGTCCTGAGGCTCTCGAAGGACCGGCCACCGACCACACCGTAGGGGCTTATGACTATCCGCCCTCGGGCGGGGCAGTCCCCGTCCCGCCGCCGTGTCGTGGGAAGCGGCGCTCGCGCCCGCCGGGAGCGCGGTTGGACGGGGACGTGTTCGCATGACGGACGCCAGCACGATCCGCGAAGCCTACGAACGCGCCGAGGAGTTACGTCGCCGGGGTAGCGACTCCGAGGCAGAGAGGACCTACCGCGAGGCGGTGGGCATGGGTCGAACTCTCGACGATCCGGAGGGACTCGCGTGGGCAGCCGCCGCCGCGTCCGGCCTCGGCGTTGTGCTCCGCTACTCCGGCCGGTTTGGCGAAGCTGCCGCGGCATGTCGCGAGGCGATCTCACTTGGCGAGAAGTCGGGTCCGGGCGACGGGCTGGCGTGGGCGGCGCGCGCCGCCCACAACCTTGGCGTCCTCGACGCCGACGCCGGCCGGAATGCGGGTTCTGAGGAGTGCTGGCGCAGGTCGATCGAGCTCGGGCGAACCTCCGGCAACGAGCGCGGCGCCGTCTGGGCGGCGCGCGCCTCGCACAACCTTGCCGCCTTGTTGATCGAGGTCGGCAAGCCCGGAGACGCGGAAGCCACCTGGCGCGAGGCAGTGGAGCTCGGTCGCGCCGCCGGAGACAGGGGACTGGAAACCGCTGCGCGTGCGGCCCAGGCGCTCGGGGTTCATCTCGTACGCGCGTCACGGCACGAAGAAGCCGGCGACGCATGGCGTGAGGCGATGGCGTTTGGCGCAGCTTCCGGCTCGCCACGGGCGCTTGAGCGCGCCGCGGTCGCAGCGTACGGGCTGGCCACGAGCCACGCCGAACGTTCCGATCCCCGGCTCGAATCCGCTTACCGGGACGCCGCCTCGCTCGGGCGCGAGGCGGCATCACCGGATTCTCTTGTCATCGCCGCGGTGTCGTCGTACAACCTCGGAGGATTGCTGGCAGACGAGAACCGAAACACCGAGGCGTCCGCCGCATGGGACGCCGCCATCGAGCTGGGACAGCGCTCACGGACGGCAAACGGCATTGTCCTCGCCGCGCAGGCCGCGCTCAGTCGCGCAGAAATTGAGGGCGCTGCAGGGCGTCCAGAGGACGCGACGGCGTCCCTCCGCCAGGCGGCGCAACTAGGTCGCTCCGCGGGAACACCGCCGGGAATCGAGGTCGCAACGGCCGCAACCCGGAAGCTAGACGAGCTGTGAAGACGAGGCCGATGCGGTCTACCGCGTCGGCCGGGTGCACCTTCGTCCACTGTCTTACCCGGCTTGGAAGGCCTTGATCGGCCCTGTCTCGTCCACGATGACCGGGTACCCGCTGAGCTGGTCCGGTATCCCCGCTCTGATGGTCGGAGTCGCTGTGTCAACCATGACCCGAATGCACGGCTCGCCACCGTGCTCTCCGATACCAACACCTACGACACCGGGCAATGCCATCAGGCTATCGACCGCCTTGGCGACCACCGATTCGATGGACTTGCTCGCCATCACATTCCGTTCCGGCTGTTCTGCATAGGAATCCAACGTAAAAAGGGGGAAGAAGACGAAATTCTTCTTCCCCCAAAAAACCTGCTTACCGAGGCGCTGTCAGTGTCGTCCAATCAGGGAGCGACACCAAAACCTACTCCAAAGTGGTTTAACACCTCGTCGATCGGGTTCCCGAACGTAGCGGTATCCCCGCCGGCGAACAGAAGCGCGACCGGGTGGTTGCCGACTTGCGTCATGATCAACGACCCGGAGTCCCCTCCGCTGCTGAAGTTACCGCCCCCGACCATGATCTGGTTCGAGAACGTGGCGATGCCATCGTCGTAGCCGACACGAATCATGACGTTGATCCCGGTCACATTCCCGGCTGTCGCCAGGGTCGTCCTGCCGAGTTTCTTGACAGGAAGCCCGAGGGTCGCGGCCTGGGTCGTCGTGCTGACCGTTCCCGATCCATCCGCCAGGGCCATCGTCAGATTTCCGGCGGGCGCCAGGGCTATGGCCGCGTCGATCGTGTTCGTGTTGCGGCCCCGGAATTTGATCGCCTGGAAATCAGACAGCCGTGCCATCTCGGCGGCATCGATCTCAGCCGGTGTGCCACATCCGGCCGACAACATATCAACCCGGCCCGGGTACAGCATCCGGTCGCCACCGCTGCCTGTCTGAACCGTCCCGCTCGACTTCGATCCTTCAAGCGCATAAACGTGGGCGTTGCTCAACGCGAACGTATTTACGCCGTCATTGACCGGGCCAGCGAGCGTTCCGACGGTGCAGAACAGGCTTCCACCTGACACGATAAGTCGTTCACTACCCGTCGACGACCCGATTCCGACCGGGGCGCTAGGATGCAGCGGGCCTGGAGTTGGCTCGGGCGCCGGTTCGGGCGCCGGGTCATCACCACCACTGCACTCGGGCGGCCTCTGGGCCAGCGGACCGCTACACGGATTCTTGTGGGCCACGATCGAGCCAGTGAAATGCGCAACGGCTGCTACGCCGTCCAGTTGTGATGGCAGGCCCGTCACTCCACGCTGATCGGTCAGGATCAGGATCACGGCTTCACCATCGTCACCCAGACCGATCGCAGTCCCGACCACACCCGCTTTCGTCAGTAGCGCGTCGGTGTGACCTTCCTGCGCCGCAATCGCGCGTTCGAGCCCACGCGCACCGTTGTTGGCGGACGCGTCGGCACTACCGCCGCCGATCGTTGCCAGCAACACGACGGCCAGGAGGCCAAGCGCGGCAATGCCCGGCGCTGCCAATCGTTTAAACAATCTGTAATTCAAGCCATCGTCTCCCTGCAGGTTCTCAGCCTCGCCGTCCGTTCCGCATCGGACAGGCATCACGAAGGGTGGGTTCCCGTTGTGCGATCAATCTCGGTCAGGCTGAGTTATTTGGAGGATTTTCTGAATGTGTCGCCGCAATGCGGTGAACACCAGCGAGTCCAGGCACGACGGCGAGGGCGCCTTCGGCCTTGCTCTTCGGGCTCCGGCGGATTATATAAGCCGTCACCGCCCGATTCGGATGTAATTTCCGTTTGCGTTTCCGTTCAAAAAGGGCGACGGTGGCGCTCATAAGCACATATTCACGTTGCGCGCTCTGCTACCATCGCTCATCGACCCCCGGCAGCGACGCCCGATGTACGACTAAAAAGCACACCTAAATCACACCCTAATGAGGTCAAAAATGGTCGGAACCGCAGAGAAGATCACACTTTCCGGCGAGCGGCTTGCGAAGGTCGACGGCCTCCCCAAGGTGATCGGGACCGCCGAGTTTGGCGCCGACATCGACCTGCCGGGACTTCTGCAAGCGAAGGTACTGCGCAGTCCGCACGCGCATGCGCGCATCAAGTCCATAGATACCTCGGCCGCCGAAGCATTTCCGGGCGTTGAAGCCGTGGTCACCGGCAAAGACTTCCCGGACATCATGGGCGCCGGCTCTGCTGGTACCGGTGAGGTCGACATCTCGCTCCGTTATCTGGCGGATCTGGTGATCGCCCGCACCAAAACACTTTTCCAGGGCCACCCCGTCGCCGCCGTCGCCGCTCGCACGGCCGAGATCGCGGAACAGGCGGCGAACCTCATCAAGGTTGAGTACGAAGTCCTCACGCCCGTCCAGGACCCTGTGGAGGCGATGGCCCCCGGAGCGCCCTTGCTTCACGACGACCTCGTCACGAAGTCGATCGGTGGACAGGCGGACAGCCCCAGCAACGTCGCACTCCATGTCGAGCTTGGTCGAGGGGACGTCGACGCCGGTTTTGCGGCCTCGGACAAGATCATCGAGCGGACCTACAAGACCTCGATAGTCCACCAGGGCTACATCGAGCCGGAGGCTGAGACCGCCTGGTACCACCCGGACGGCACGATCGAGGTCTGGGCCAATACCCAGGGCATATTCGATCACCGCACCCAGTTGTCCAACATCCTCAATCTCGAGCCCGGCAAGATCCTTGTCAGGGGAACCGAGGTCGGTGGTGCGTTCGGCGCAAAGGCGCAGACCCGTATTTCGCCGCTTTGTATTCTGCTTTCAAAGAAATCCGGCAAGCCGGTCCAGATCGTGCTGAGCAGGACGGAGGTCCTCACGGCCACCGGCCCCGGCGCCGCCGCAACGGTCACCGTCAAGCTGGGCGCAACCAACGACGGCAAGATGAAGGCCGTGCAGGCCCGCTTCGTCTACGGGGCCGGGGCATACCCGGGCGCGCCCGTCGCCATCGGCTGCCTCTGCTCATTCGCCCCCTACCAGCCAGAAGCAGCCCGCATCGACGGTTACGACGTTGTCACGAACACGCCACGCGTCGCCGCGTACCGCGCGCCGGGCGCTACCGTCGGTTCCTACGCTGCAGAGTCCGCCGTCGACGAGATGGCCAAGGCGCTTGGCATGGACCCGATCGATTTCCGGCTCATCAACATCAGCAAGACCGGCGACCAGAACATGAACGACATGGAGTTCACCACCATCGGCATCGAGGAGATGCTGAAGGCGGCGAAGGCTCACCCGCACTACACCGCCCCACTCAAGGGGAAGAACGCCGGACGCGGGATCGGCATCGGCTGGTGGCCCAACGGCGTCGGCGTCTCAAGTTGCCGGATGATCGTCAACCAGGACGGCTCGATCTCGCTCGTCGTCGGGACGATGGACCTGTCGTCCACCCGGACGGGCTTCGTGCAGCTTGCCGCGGAGACGCTGGGAATTGACCCGTCCGATGTCCACATAACGACGGGCGACACCAGCAGCATCCCCTACTCCGGCACCGCCGGCGGAAGCCGCGTCACGAGGTCCATGGGCTCCGCAATCTACGACGCATCGCAAAACATCATCGGCCAGATCAAGGAGCGCATCGCCCCGAAACTCGGCGTGACTCCCGAGTTCGTCGAGTTCTCGGACGGCCAGTTCGCCGCCCGGGACGTGCCGGACAACTCGATGTCCTTCAGGGACGCGGCAAAGGAAGCGACGTCGAGCGCGAACGATATCGTGGCGTCCGCATCCAACAACCCGAACATGCGGGCGGCAAACGGCTACGCTCTAAACCTTGTCGACGTCGATGTCGACCCGGACACTGGCAAGGTTGAGCTTACCCGCTTCACGGCGTTCCAGGACGTCGGCCGCGCAGTCAACCCGGACGCAGTTGAGGGTCAGGTGCAGGGCGGCGTGGTGCAGGGCATCGGCTGGGCGCTGAACGAAGAGTACGTTTACGACGACAGAGGCGTGCTGCAGAACGCCAGCCTTCTCGACTACCGAATGCCAACCGCGCTGGACCTGCCGCGGATCGACTGCGTAATTCTCGAGACCCCCGCGGACGAAGGTCCGTACGGGGTGCGCGGTGTCGGCGAGCCGCCGATCGTCCCGCCCGCGGGAGCCATAGCAAACGCCATCAACTCCGCGACCGGCGTTCGTATGACCCAGTTGCCGATGAGCCCGGAGCGGGTGTTCTGGGCCATGCGTGACGCCGCCCGGGGTTCAGCCGAGGCCGCCGGGGACTGATCGGCGGTCGAGGCCCCATACAGATGCGAACAAAGAGACCCGCCGATCCGTCGATCGGCGGGGTCTCTTGCATTCTGCGGTATTTCCAGAATCCCGGGCCGGCAACCCTACTCCGCGGGCTTCCGCCCGAAGATCGTCAATCCGTACGTCTCGAAGTTCGCTGCCGAAGACTCATGCACCGAGCCGGAAAACACGTCGACCTGTTCACCAAGTTGGACATCTACGAAACCAGCGTTGGCCAGCACCCATTCCCACTCTGCTTCCAGCAGAGCGCCGGCGATTCAGCCAGACCACAGGTCGATATCGTCCTTCGCCTCTTGCGGCACCTCCACGTGCACGATGATGTCGCCTATCTGAATCCTGCCGCCCGGTTTGAGGACGCGGAAGATTTCTTTCATCGGAGCCATCTTGTCGGGACACAGGTTGATCACACCGTTGCTGATCACAACATCTGCGATCCCGTCTTCAACCGGGAGTGCTTCGGCGTAGCCAAACCGGAATTCGGTGTTGGCCAGACCCATGGTCTTCGCGCCAGCGGTTGCCTTATCCACCATCGCCTGCGTCATGTCGACGCCGATCACCGACCCGCCGGGACCGACCTGCCGCGCCGCCTGGAGCGAGTCAAACCCGGCGCCGCTGCCGATATCCACGACAGATTCGCCGGTGCGTAGTCGCCCCCAGATGAACGGGTTGCCCGTCCCCGCAAACGACTCGATCGCTGATTCCGGGAGACCTTCAAGGTCTTCGGCCGTGTAGGAGAGCATCGCCGCGAGCGGCCGGCCCGTGTGGAAATGAAATCCGGTCTCAGGCGCGGTCGCGACTTCGGAGTACTTGGACTTCACGTTGTTGCGAAGTTCATCTATGTCGATGACGGACGGCAACATAAGGCACCTGGACATGTCGCCAGATCAGCTATTCGCCGGGCGGTTGGACCATCGGACGCCTGTGCCGGGTCTGTATCTGTGCGGCTCCGGAACTCACCCCGGCGGCGAGGTCACCGGCGCGCCCGGCCACAACGCGGCGCAGGCCGTGCTCGCTGACCTGGAGCGCTGAGCCCGTTATGACAACAGCCGGTTAACGGTTGAATCCCACGTTCTCAACGCCGGCCCGATCGCCGGGATCCAGCGTGTTGTCGTCGATGCGGAACTGGACTGAGGCGCTCGTGTCATTCACGGTGACTTCGGCAAACAGGTCCAACTCAAGATAGTCCGTCTGGTCCACGATCACATACTCGCCCGGTGTGAACGTCCCGGTTGCGGTGATCCAATCGTTCGTCACAACAAGGTCTGGCGTGTTCGCCACGTTGGTGCCGACTGTCGTGCGTAGCTCGCCGTTAGATTTACGTATGAGTACGTCAAGATCGACGTGCAAAATCGAGTCGATGTTCAACGAAGTTGTGTATGCGGCAATAGAGACATTCACGTTGGCATTGCCGTGAAACTCTTCCCAGACGTTCCCGGAGTCAATCCCCACCGCACCCTGGAGCTGGCCTTGCGGGGCAACCCCCCGATCCAGATCGTCGGTTGATCCGTTCTTCCTTACGCCGAAGTCGTTGTTACTGTTGTGGTCGTTCACAGCGTGGAGAATCAGGCCATTTGCGATCGCGGGCACGCCGTACGTGTCCGCGTCAACCGCCTCCCACTGGTTCAGCGTCGGGTCGGTAACCGCCACGTCATCGACGTAGTACCCGACCGACTCGTCCGTGTGGGCGATCAGATAGACGTTGATCGATGAATTTTCCAGGTAGATGTCGAACTGATCACTACTATCGATTCCCACGAAATACATCGTGTTGCTCTCGGATTCAAGCAGGTGAGCCGTATCTGAGAAGGAGCTTCCAACTTCTCGAACGCCATAAGTCGTATCCGCACCGGTAGCGTCGAGCAAAAGGATCACACCGCTGGCATCCGCGTCGACGTACGCCGACACATCGACCGTCGTCCATGACCCGGCCGTGCCGGGTGTGACGTCCGGCGGCGCAGAGAAATAAACCGGATCGACCCCGCCGGTGTATCCGACGAGTCGAATCAACATGTCAGTCGTGTTGTCTACATAACCCTGAATTTCCAGGCCGGAGTTGATCTCGACCACCTGCCACCGGTGGCTGTTGCCCGCCATCCTTTGCGCAGTTCCGTCCGGTACATATTCGCGGGTGTCGTCTCCACCCCGAGTCATCGCACTCAGCGAATTCGAGTTGTGGGTGTTGATCAGCTCGACAATGGCGCCGGTCGCTCCCGCATCTACATAAGGCGACACGTCGATCGTTTGCCAGCTATCCGCGACTGAAGGCGTGACATCGACGGCGTCGGTGAACCATGCGAACCCGTATCCGTCCCGTTTTACGCGGTAGTTCACGGTCCATGGGGAGTCCGTAAGTCGCGTGTAGCCCTGGAGCGGGTACACGAATCGTCCCCCGTTGAGGTCCGGGCTGAACCGGCCTGTAGCCCCGCCCGCGTCCGTCGTGGTAGTTAGTGGTCTCCCGGCGCGGTCGGTATCGCGCTGGCCCGGCAGCCGAACTACCGAATCGTAAGCGGGCGTATCGAACGCCAGCCACATATCGTCGCCTGAACCGGCGCCCACAATCACCTTCAGCTCAAGTTGATGCCCCGCCGCCAGTGTGTAGTCGACAGACCGAATTTCCACCAGCCGGTTCACCCAGGTGCCCGTCGCCCCCGCGTCCCATGGGTCCGCTGTGAGCATCCCGTTGCCGATCTCCGTGTACGAAGAGCCATCGTAGTCGCGCAGGAAGAACTTCAACTCGCCGGCCAGCGACGTGTTGAAGCTTTTCACGGCGGACCAGATGTTGACCGAAACCGGTCCGGATATTACGAGCGGCTCTGTCAGCACTAGCAGGGTGCTGAAAAACTCGCGATCTGGGCTGGGGTTG
>JAQBUX010000110.1 GCA_027623795.1 Chloroflexota bacterium | reverse complement strand
CGGGTGGACCGGCGGGGCGTGGAATCGGCCAACCGTGCCGGGAAGGGCGGATAGTCATTCGCCCCTACAACGCGACCATGAAACTGTCTCAAAAGCCGCCATCCGGTACATATGTACGAACGACCTCCGCCTGCCAACGCATCGTAGGGGCCGCTGACTACCGGCCCGGGTGGACCGGCGGGGCGTGGAATCGGCCAACCGTGCCGGGAAGGGCGGATAGTCATTCGCCCCTACAGCGCTCCGGCCGAGCAGTTGAAGCCAGTCCAGCGTCAACAAGAGATGTTGATCCGTAGATCCACGCCGGGTTGGCCCTGAGGCAACGAGTTCGGCATGAAGGTAGCAATGTCGCCACGTTCATCGGATGTCGTCATCGTCGGCGGCGGGATCATCGGCTGCCTTACCGCCTATTACCTGACGAAGCGCGGCCTGAAACCGGTCGTCATCGAAGCCGATGGAATCGCGAGCGGCGCGTCCGGCACATCGGCCGGATGGCTGACGCCTTACTCGAGTACAGACGATCCTGCGATGCTCGCCCTCTCCCCCGCAACTCTGCGACTGCATGCAGAGCTGGCGGAAACACTTCCGGCGCTCACGGGCATCGACCACGGATACGAGGCCTTTCCATACCTCCGTTGCGCCGTGACCGAAGGCGGCGTCCGTGAGTTACGGGATTTCCAGTCCCGTCGCGCATCTGAAGGCGTCGCGATGGAGTGGATGGCGGGCGAGGACGTGCACACTCTGAGTCCGTGGATAACGGCGGAGGTACTTGGCGCGTTGCGCAGCGACAACGAGCCGACGCTCGACTCCTACCGTCTGACGATGTCTGCGCTACAGGCGGCCGAGATGGGCGGCGCTCGGATGATGTCCGGCAAAGTGGTCGGCCTTATGACGCCGTCGAGCCGCAGCGGAGAAACCAGGGTCGTCTCCGGAGTGCGCCTCGAAGACGGTACACAGGTCCATGGCGGCTCAGTGCTGCTGACGATGGGGCCGTGGTCCGGGGAAGCCGCCTCGTGGCTGGACTACCCGGTCCCTGTGCGGCCTCAGCGCGGTCAGCTTGTGTACCTCGCGCCGCCGGGAGATGGCGACGGTCCAGAGCTGGCGACCGGTGTGACGGCGATAGAGCACAACTGCTCGATGGTCCGTAAGCGGCTGAGCGACACGGTCGTCGGCGCAGCAAGCGATTTCGTGGGATTCGACCGGTCGATCACGTCCAGCGCCCGAGACGAGTTGCTGATCGACGCCGCCCGACTGTCCAAACGTGTCGAGACGGCACACATCTCGGGACAAACGGCGTGTCTGCGGCCGGTCTCAGCGGACGGGCGCCCATATGTAGGTCGCGTCCCGGGCTGGGACGGCGTATTCCTGGCGGCCGGACACGCGGGGCACGGAATTCATTACGGCCCGGTAACCGCTTCCGCCATCGCGGGCCTGATCGCCGACGGTAGGTCCGGGTACGACATCGCGGCGCTTGATCCGGCGCGTGCGGGCGCAACGACCGTATAATCCCGGCCTCCCGATCGGCAGCCTCTGATCCGGTCGCGCCCTCCATCCATAACGCCTGACCACAGGATCATCTGACTTGCCAAATCACCCGCCTACACCGGCCCCTGCCCTCACGAGCGACCTCATCGAAGGGTTGATGACGATCAACTCGACCGCCGTCCTGGACGTGCTGGCTCGCAACGGCTTTGCGCCCAACTACATGTACATGCCGAATATCCGAAACCTGACACCGGGCCGGAGGCTCGTCGGCAGGGCCGTCACGGTGCGTTTCGTCCCTTTCCGGGCAGACGTGGAGGCGAAGAAACCGGCCGGCGAGGCGTCGCCCGAGTACGCGGCGTTCGAGGAGGCGGGCCCGGGCGACGTGATCGTCATGGAGTCGATGCGGGACAAGCGGATGTCGATAGGCGGGGACGTGAAGTTTCTCCGGCTCAAGCAACGCGGCATCGCGGGGTTGATCTGCGACGGCGGTATCCGCGACATGCACGTGGTCAAGGACTACGGGCCGGCATTCTTCGGCCTCGACAAGACCTCCAACCTGGGCACGACGTTCGGGTTCCCGTTCGAGACTAACGGCACCGTCAACGTTGACGGTGTGCTTGTGCAGCCCGGCGACTACCTTCACGCAGACGACGACGGCGTCGTGGTGATACCGCACTCGGTCGCTGCCGACATCGCCCGAAAGGCGATCGAGTACGACGAGATCGAAGAGTGGATCAGGGCCCGGCTTGACGAGGAGAACCTGTCGCCGGGACGGTACTACCCGCCGGACGAGAACACGATCGCCGAGTTCAGAAAGTGGAAGGCGGCGAACGGCGGATAGGCTTCGGCTGAAGCTAGAGGTCGGGGCGCTCGCCGACCGTGATTAGCGACAGCCAGGCATTCTCGCCGCGTCTCGGGTCCGGGTCGAACCCGCCAACCCACCCTCTTGCGAACCAGTTCGTCACCCGCGCCGCCACGGTAAAGCGATGGGCGCCCTCGAGGATCCGGAACTGCGCGTCCAGCAGCGTGCGCCTACGCTCGGAAGGGTCCAGTTGCTCCGCCTGAAGCTCGATTAGCGAATCAAGTTCTTCCGACCCGAAACCGGTCGTGTTCCACAGACCCGCGGAGTGATGAACGGCCAACAGATCGTCGGTGATCCCGTCGACGGGCGCCTGCGCACCCACGAACACCTGGTACTCACCACCGATCCACACGCGGTCCGCGAAATCACGGGTCGACACCTCGCGGATCGTACTCTCGAACCCGAGCGTCGCGAGCGCGTCCGCCACACGCTGCGCTTGAGCCGGATACGCATCGCCGAACAGCCCGACGGTGATCTCAACCGGGCCGACCGGCTGAACGCCCGACTCCGACATCAACTCCGCCGCCCGTCCGGGGTCGGCGAACGCGGTGCGTAGAGCGTCATCACTCAGCAGCCAGGAGTCCCTCGGGCTGGGGATCCCAAGGCTGACCCTGCCGTCGCCGTTCCACACCTCCTCAAGATCCCGCCACGGATCCATTGCACGGAACACCGCCTGCCGAAACTTGCGCGAGTCGAACGGAAATGTGGCGGTGTTCAACGCGATCTCGGCGCCCGTCCCGGCGTGAAGGACCGACTTCATGGTCGAGTCCGGTAACGCTCGAGTTAGCCGTCCGATTTCGTCCGCCGGAACGTCCGCTATGTCCAGCAGGCCGGTGCGGAAGGCGGCGACTCTCGTGTCGACCGAAGGGATGATCGATATCTGCAGGCCCTGGATCCGTGGGCGATCGGGCTCGAAGTAGTCCGGGTTTCGGTCGTACGTTGCGGTTTGCCCCGTAGTCTCCACCCAGATCCACGGCCCGCTGCCGACGTTCGGCCCGCGCAGAAGGTCGCCGTTTACAGCGACGGCCTCGGGCGCCACGATGCGCGTCCTTCCGTCTGCGAGGTTGAGCAGAAGGTCAGAGTTGAGGCCATCGACCTCCATTTCAACGGTGAGATCATCGACCGCCGTGATCGTGCCAATACCGGCGAGCAGATCGCCGTTCGGGCTCCCCGGGGCGCGCTGCCGCTCAAGGCTGAACACAACGTCGGACGCGATCAATTGACGGCCGTTGAGCGGAGCAATCCGCTGCCACCTCACGTCCGGCCTCAAAACGATTTGCAGCCTCCCCGGATCGACAAGCTCCCAGCCCTCACACAACTCACACTCCACGACCGCATCCGACTCGCCGGATGCGTTTCTGAACAGCCTGCTGTAGATCAGACCGATGCCCCAGGTGGATACGGATTGAGACACTTCGCGGTGAATGTCAAAGTTCGGTCCGGCCTCAGGTACGGAGAACCTGAGCACGCCGGCACCGGTATCGGCGGGTGGCAAAACGGGCGTTACGGTGATCGCCGGTGAAGCCGTAGCGACCGGCGTCGAGACGACATCGACGCCGGGAGTGGCGGTCGGGAGAGGCGTGGATGTGGCGGCCGGAGTCGCGGCAGGAGCGCCGTCGTTGCTCGACGAGCTACACGCAGCCGCAACGATGACGAACGCGAATGCGGCCGCTACCGCAGCGGCGAGAGCGCCCGGACGGATCCCGGGCCAGATTCGTGTGGCGCGTGAAAATAACGTCGGTGGCAATGGAGGGGGTCGAGAGGCGGTACGATTGATCGCTGTTACCAAGTGTACGGACGGCGCGCCGCTGCCGCCCTACCCAAATACCGCAATACCCGGACGTTATGTCCGGCCTCTGGACCGGGCCGACCTTGTTCATCGATATCCATACGCACATCGACCAGTACGAGCCGGACGAGCTGCCGGGGATAATTCAGCGCGCCCGCGAGGCGGATGTCGGGGCGATCATCGCCGCCGGAGTGACGGTCGAAAGCAGCCGGCGTTGCCTCCAACTGGCGAACGAGTTCGATCAAGTGTTTGCCGGCGTGGGCGTTCACCCCTCTGACCTTGCGGGAGAGCTGGACTCTGCGGCGCTGGACGAGTTACGCGCGATGGCGATGAAGGACCGCGTGATCGTGATGAGTGAGGTCGGGCTCGATCACCAGGACCACTCACCCGACAGAGCGTTGCAGGAACGAGCCTTCCGTTCCCAGATCAGAATCGCACACGATGCGGGGCTTCCAGTCGTGTTCCACATGCGTTTTGCGACGGCCGACATGTTACGAGTGTTACGGGAGGAGCGCGTGTCAGACCTCGGCGGAGCGGCCCACTATTTCCAGGGCAACTACGACGAGGCGGCGGCGGTCATCGATCTAGGATGCTACATATCTCTCGCAAAACCGCTGCTCCGGTTGCCTGAGCTTCAGGATGTCGCACGACGACTTCCGCTCGACACGATCGTCCTCGAGACGGACTGCTATCCGCAGCCATTCAAGGGCAAGCGCGAAAAATGGACGGAGCCGAGGGACGTACCGATCGTGGCGGCGAAGCTCGCGGAGATAAAAGGGATCGAGGTCGCCGAGGTGATGGAAGCGACGACATCCAACACGCTCGCCATGCTCGGCCAGGGGGCGGTTCAGGTATCTGCGCTTATCTAAGAGTCGGGGCGGCGCCGGTACCGGGCGACGGCAAGCCATCAAGACCGGCCCGCACGCCGATCGGGTTACGTTTAGAGACCGGTCCGCTCGTATAATCCAGTCACCTCGCCGGCACGGATCGGCGGGCTAGCTCCCGGAGGAGATGATCCATGCAGGACGCGTGTCAGGCCGCGTTCAAAGAGTGGGCCGTGACGGTAGACGCGCTTGCGCGCGGAGAGCAGATATTGCTCATGCGCAAGGGCGGTATACGTGAGCCAAACCGGCGCTTCCAGGTCGAGCACGACCGGTTTCTCCTCTATCCCGGATATCTCCACCAGGATGCTGCGCTTTTAAAACCGCAGTATCACTCAAGGCTCGGAACTGAGGACAACCGACCGGATTCGTCCCCAGATTCATCCAAGGTCACTTTTGGCGTCTATGCCGAGATTGTCGACGTGATTCAGATCGATTCGGAAGACGCCGCCGCGACGCTCGATCGTTTCCACATCTGGGCGCCGGGGTTCGCCCTGAAGCGTATCCACTGGAAGCCGCTACACCCGCTAAACGCTATCCTTCTTCGCTGCTATTCACTCGTCGATCCGATCACGATGCCGGTCCTTCCGGAGTACAGCGGCTGCACCTCGTGGGTCGATCTCGACGAAGAGGTTCCTCTCGGGCAGCTCGTCCCGGCGCTCTCAGACGACGAGTTTGGACGCCTCGTGACTGAAGTGCGCGACGCTCTATCCTCTGCCCCAACGACCGCCTGATCAGAGACCGAAGACCCGGTCCGACTGGCTCCAAATAACGAAAGGCCGATTTATTGAAATACCGGACCCTTGCCGGAACTGACCTTGAGCTATCCACCGTTGGGTTCGGAGTGTGGAGTGTCTCCACAGGCTGGTGGGGCCCCGTCGACAAACGTTCAGGTGAAACGCTGATGCAACGCGCCTTCGAGCTGGGCGTCACGTTCTTCGATACTGCGGACACATACGGAGCCGGTTACGGCGAAGAGGTGGTCCGGGATGCGCTAGCGGCCCACCGCCATGAGATCGTCATCGGGACGAAGTTTGGGTACGACCTGGACGCGCCGCGCGAGGGACACAAAGAACGCCCGCAGAAATGGGACCCGGAATTCATTGAAGAGGCGTGCGAGCGATCGCTCAAACGTCTCGGCACGGACTACATAGACTTTTACCAGGCGCACAACGCCCGCCTGACGGCGATAGAGCGGGACGAGCTTTTTGACACCCTGGATAACCTGGTGAAGGCGGGAAAGGTCCGCCACTACGGCGTCGCCGTCGGGCCGGACATCGGATGGGTGGAAGAGGGGGAGTACACGCTCCAGGAGCGGAAGATCCCGGCGCAGATCATCTACAACATCTTTGAGCAGGAGCCCGGCCGCCGGTTTATCGAGGTGTCGACCGATGAAGCGGTCGGGGTCGTCAGCCGGGTGCCCCACGCCTCCGGACTCCTCGACGGCACGTACACACGCGACACGCCGATCGAATTCGATCCTGACGACCATCGCACTTATCGCAAGAAAGAGTGGCTCGAGAAGGGCCTCAACAAACTGGACGAGATCCAATTTCTGCTCGGGGATCGAGACGGGACCATCGGCCAGGTGGCGATTCAGTTCGTGCTAAAGCCTGAGATTGTGGCATCTGTCCTGCCGACGATGACCACCACCGACCAGCTCGAAGAGTTCGCCGCGGCCGCAGACCTTGGCGATCTGCACGACGAAGAACAAGCCCGCCTGTCCGAGTTGTACGACGACAACTTTGGCCAGGGACCGCACGATCCGATCAAGTCCAGCGTGACGGGCTCCGGCTACCGCGAGTAACGCCATCGGGCCGCTGTCAACTATTCGGCGCAGGAGCGACCCGGTCAGTCAAAAGACGTAACCGGGTGAATCCGACCGCCCTCAATCCGCTGACGCGGGAGCTACACGACGCGGCGCTTCCCGGCCGCGACGGCCCCGGCGGTCGCGCCTGCCCCGGCCGCGGCGTCGTTCTGTCTCGCCGGATGCCGCCTTCTTTAACTCTTCCTCCAGCATGGAAAAGTCCTTCTGGGGGATGATGTGAAGGCTTCCAACCAGCGCCAGCGGCCACATCTCTGGCGGCCACTTGCTGACATACTCAAGCCGCGGGCCGATCTGCATCCCATCGACCCAGGAGCCCTCATCTGTCACGACGTCCGCTCGGGTGCGGACGCGATGCGGAAAGTCCTCCGACTGACTGTGGTGCTTCCAGATCGGCTCATGATCCTCGAAGTGGCCGGACGTGAGCGTCACGGTCGCGGCAAACGCATGCCGGTCCGATATGTAGTAGACGATCCGATCACCGGCCGCCATCCGGACGGCCTTACGCCGATTTCGCGTGTCCACCCCCTGCACGCTGAATCCCCGGTCACGTGTGACCTGAAAGTTCTCATACGTTGTAGCGATCAACCAGTACGTGTTGCCCAAAGGATTGGCCTCCGCGTTGTTGGAGCGGGCCAGGTCTGCCCGAGGGCGAGACCCGGGCGGCCCGACCATGTCGCCGGCAAATGTGCATGACCCGGGGCGCCGGACCGCGGATGGCGTGCGTCAAATCAGGGCCATCGTCGCAGCAATGTTAGCGGATCGAACCGGAACCGGGACATCAGGCCGGGGCCGGACTCGCGTCGATTAGTCGCCGACCGCGCGTACTGTGCGGAACGATGCACTCATATCGGTCGGTTCCGGCGTCGGTACCGATGCACTTGTGGATGTCGGCAACCGGAGCGTGAACACGCTGCCAACACCTACCTCGCTGTGGAGGTCCAGCGCGCCGCCGTGAAGCTCGGCGAGGTATCGTGCGATGCTGAGGCCGAGGCCGGTGCCGCCATGCTGGCGTCCGTCGGCATTCTTGCTCCGGTAGTAGGGCGAGAACACGAGGTCTTTCTCGTCCTCAGATATCCCCTCTCCCGTATCCGTCACGCGCACAATCCGCGACTTTCCCTCGTCATAGATATCAACCGTGATCGAGCCTCCCGCCGGTGTGAACTTGTGGGCGTTGCTCAGGAGATTCGTCACGATTCGTTCGACCCGTGGAGGGTCCGCCGTCACGGTCGACGAGCCATCTGCGACGTTGAGAGTGAACTCCTGGCCGCGTGATCGCATAGCAGGGTTGAGAAGGCTGGAAGCCTCTTCGACGATCTCGTCAAGATTCATCGGCACCATGTTGAGTTCCAGATTGGCGCTTTGCATCGCGGCGTAATCGAGCGACTCCTGCGTGAGTCGCTCAAGCCGGTCGACCCCGCTCTTCAACGTCCGCAGCAGTCGGCTTCTCGGGCTGGGCCTGGCGCCTTCCAGCGGCGGCACGTCGGGCTGTGGTTCTGTCGCGTCCAGCAGGTCAACCGCGGTCTTAATGGCGGTCAAGGGTGACTTGAGTTCGTGTGACACCGTCAGGAGAAGGTTCGATTTCAGGGAGTCCAATCGCTCCAGCTCATCCAACCGCTCCATCTCCAGCGCGTACATGCGGGAGTTTTCGATGACCATGGCTGACCGGTCAGCGACGGACACCAGGAACGAGATGTCGTCCTCGGAATAGTCCTCGCCCGCCACCTTGGGTCCA
>JAQBUX010000109.1 GCA_027623795.1 Chloroflexota bacterium | reverse complement strand
GCAGGAAGGTTCGGATCAGACGTGGGCACGACCGGCGCGACGCTGACCGTCACGTCGGCGGTATCGGTGCCACTTAGTCCGGCGTCGTCGGTGGCCCGGACGGAGATCTGGAAAAGGCCTGGCGTCGCGGACGAGAAGATCGTGGTCTGGCCGGTGGCGTCACCGAACTGGCCGTCCTCATCCAGGTCCCAGATGTAGGTCAGCGGGTCGTCGCCGGGATCGCTGCCCTCCGCGACGAGGACGATTCCCGCGCCCGACGCCCCGCCATAAGGTCCGCCCAGGTTCACGAAGGGGACGTGGTTGAGGACCGTGGCCTGCACGGTATCGTCGCCAGAGTCACCGAATGGGCCGGCCACGATGACCGAAACCGTGAATGAGCCGTCGCCCTCGTACAGGTGGACCGCCGTTATCTCGCCCGCCGCGGACGGCACAACTCTGTCACTGTCCCCGTCGTCCCAGACGATTACCGCCGTCGCCAGCTCCGGGTTGAGCGTGATTACGCTTGCCCGTAACGTGACCGGCTGACCTTCGAATACGGTCATGGAGAGACCGGCGTCAACGATGGGTGTGGAGCCGACCGGCCCCCCGTCGTCTTCGACCAAAACGCCTTCCGTCACGACGATCGACGCGGGGGGCGTGACCGTCGGGCCATCGATGACGCTGACGCCGTCGTCGACGTTTACCGTCGCCGGGCCTACCACCCCCGGGTCATCGCTGACGCTAATGCCATCGTCGACGTTCAGCGTCGCCGGGCCAAAAACCCCCGGGTCATCGGTGACGCTGACGCCATCGTCCACGTCGATGACCGTCGGCGGTGTCACCGCCGCGTCATCGGACACGGTGACGTCATCGTCTGCACCGACCGCCGTCTGCGGATCGGCGCCTGGGTCGTCGTCACCGACACCTATGCCCTCCTCGACAAAGATGTCGATAGGCGGCGGTGTCTGAGCCGAAACGTGCGCGCCCCCTTCGGCGGCCGCAAAAACGATCACCGCGTACAGGACTGCTGTTACGAGGAATTTCAAACGCACGTATTTCTCAATCCGGGACCCGTCGGTCGGCTATTTCCCACCGCGGCGCATACAAAACCCGCATCGCCGAGGTCCGATCAGGAGAAGCTGATCACGACGGTGACGTTAACGGCCTGTCCCCCAAGGACGGCGACGCCGTTGCTCAGGGTCTTCGACGTAAACGTCAGGAACGAACCGCCGCAGTTCGCATCCGCGGGTGCGACCGACGGGGCACATCCGCGGACAGCGGTCGCGACTTCGGCAATCGTCGAGTCGAAAGCGACGGTAGCTGTACCGGATAGGACGAGTGCGTCGGCGTTAGGACCAGAGGTCGGCGCCGTGACCGAGAGATCACCGAACGTATGCGGGAAGAGCGGGTTTGCCACAATGTTGTCTGTCAGCGGCAATTCGTAGATCTCGCAAGGTCGGGGAGCTCCCGAGCTGGCCATGGTGTCGCACGGTTGGGCGCTGCCAAGGCCGGTCAGGGTGATCTTCCAGGCGCCCGGGGACCAGACATGGGCGAGCACGTTGGCCAGTATCGGTCCGCCCCACGGGTCAGCCAACGAATTGTCGAACTCGGTCAAGCTCACGAGCCGTCCGTCCGGCTCGGTGATCTCGATGGTCCAGCGGCCATGGACCTGGATGCCCTCGTCGGACCCTGAAGGCTGATCCGCCTTCAGTCGCGCGACTGGTAGTTCTTCTCCGTATGTGGAGTCCGTAACCATCGCCGGGGCGCTCTTGCCCGATTCCGGGCCGGTCACCGCCGCGGCTTCCGGTCCAGTTTCCCCCGCGTTCGACAGGCCGACCGTGAAAAAGGCGATCACGGCGACGACGCTGATCACAACCGTCATCCCAAGAGCCAGGGTCCATTTTTTGCGCATGATTCCCTCCGTATTCAGTTCGACGTCCGAATTTCGTTCGGCATTCCGGTTCATGGCGAATTCTCAGTCCTTCTATGGCAGATAGACGGCCGTGACGATAAAGCTGTCCTGCTCGTCGGACGCAATGCTGGCGACGACCTCGATTACGTTGACGCCGATCTCAAGCGCCACGGTGTGCCGGAACATCCCATCCGCGTCCGGCTCCACAACGTCGTCGTTCACCGTGATCACGGCGTCCACGCGCGTTCGTCCAACGATTTCTAGAGTCGACGCGTCAGTGAACAACTCGGGCTCAGCAGGCTCAACCCGCTCCAGGAAAAAAATGCTTCCGAACGCAGACGGAATCGCTGTTGGCGAAGGTGACGGCGTCGGCGAAGAAGTTGGGACGGGCGCCGCTGGCACGCGGGTCGGGGTCGCGGCCGGGACCGACGTCGCAGGCGTCGCAGAAAACGGCGTGGCCGTGGGCCCGGGCGCGACGGCGGGCGCAGTCGGCTCCGGCGTGGGCGCAGGCTCGTCATCGCCGCCGCCACATGCGATTGCGATAATCGAGACCGCTATAGAGGCCGGGACGCCAAAGCGTCTGGCAATGTCCACTCACCATCCCCCGGGTGAAGTTTCCATCGCCTCCCGGCTCTGCCGGACCTCCCTGACGATGGCTAAACGCTAGCAGACCGGCAGACCGGCGTTCAAGGCGGCGAGATACAGGCCGGCGGCGACATGTCTAGACTTGCGCCCGGCCCGGTGTAACGGCAACCGTGCAGGTACGGGAGACATATGCAACTCAACAGAGTCTTCCCCGGATTGCGTCGAGACAACCTCCGGGGTGACTTTTACGGCGGGGTCACGGCGGCGGTGGTCGCCCTCCCGCTTGCGCTGGCGTTCGGAGTAGCGTCGGGCGCCGGTGCGATCGCGGGATTGTGGGGCGCAATCTTCGTCGGCTTCTTCGCCGCGTTGTTTGGCGGGACGCCTTCCCAGGTTTCCGGCCCGACCGGGCCGATCACGGTCGTGATGGCCGTCGTGATCACCGAGTACGCCTACGATCTACGCCTGGCGTTCACCGTGGTGATGCTGGCCGGGACGATGCAGATCCTGTTCGGCGTCTTGAAGCTCGGGCGATACATCGCCTTTGTGCCGTTCACCGTGGTCTCCGGGTTTATGAGCGGTATTGGGCTGATCATCATCATCATTCAGCTCGCGCCGCTGATCGGGTTTGACTCGTCCCGCGACGGCGTGGTGTCGGCGCTAACTGATCTGCCAGATTTAGCGACCGATCCGGTGTTTGACGCGGTCGCGGTCGGCCTTCTTGCGCTGGCGATCTCGATCTTCCTGCCCCGGCGACTGCGGACCTACGCCCCGCCCGCGCTGGTCGCGCTCATCGCAGGAACGCTGACTGCGCTCTTCGTGTTGGACGGCGCTCCGGTTCTCGGCGACATCCCGAGCGGTCTGCCCGATGCGCAGCTCCCGACTTTCACGACGTCGGAGTTTCCGGGCATGCTTGCGAGCGCCCTGATTCTGGCGATCCTCGGCTCCATCGACAGCCTGTTGACGTCCTTGATCGCCGACAGCGTGACGAGGACTTATCACAACTCGGACAGGGAGCTCGTCGGTCAGGGCATCGGCAACATTTTCGCCGGGTTCTTCGGGGCGTTGCCGGGCGCGGGTGCGACGATGCGGACGATGATCAACGTCCGCGCCGGCGGCAGGACCTCACTGTCCGGCACCATCCACGCCCTTGTGCTGCTGGCGCTCGTCCTGGGGCTTGCGCCGCTTGCGGAAGACATCCCGGACGCCGTGCTCGCCGGAATCCTGTTGAAGGTCGGATGGGACATCATCGACTGGAGCTATCTGAGGCGAATCCGCAGGGCGCCGCGGGACGAGGTCGTCGTGATGCTCACAGTGCTCGCGCTTACGGTTTTCGTTGACCTGATAACGGCAGTCGGGGTCGGCGTGATCATGGCGAGTTTGGTATCGGCACGTAAGTTGAGCGGACATCAGTTATCCCAGCTCCGCATTTTCACACGAGACGCTGACACCGCCGCGCTCACCGAAGAGGAACGGGCGCTGATGGAGTCCGCTGGAGGGCAGGTCCTGCTACTTCACCTGAACGGTCCGTTTACTTACGGCTCCGCAAAAGGGATGGTGCAGTTGCTGTCCGGCAAGGGCGACGGGTATCGCTGCGTCGTGTTCGATTTCTCCGAGGTGCCGATGATCGACGGGTCGATCGCGATGGCGATAGAGGAGTTGCTTGACCAGGCGAGGAGTTCCAATCAGGAGGTTTTCATCTCAGGCCTCAAGGGCCAGGCTCTCGACGTGCTGGAGAGTTTGAGCGTGCTGGACGTTGTGCCAGTGGAACACCGAGTCGAGGATCGAGCCCGGGCGCTAGAGCTTGCGATCGCGGCATCCATGAAACCGTTGCCTGCGGGCTGAACGGGTTCGCAATCTACGCGAGGAGTACGAGACGATGGCTGACCAACTGGAGCTTGTTCGGTATACAGATAGCTGGCCGGACGATGATCCGGACGCCGGGTTCCGGAGCATGGTGTCCGAGTTTTCAGGTATCGACCCGATGCCGACGTTGGAGACGCTTGGACGCAACAAGCAGATCCCGGTCGGCGCCCTCGCGCGGTTCATCCTGGCCCGTTACGCGGCGTCGGGGAGCGAGGCTTTGATGGAGATCGGCCCACGCGTGGTTCGGCAGATGGATGAGATCGTCCAAAAGGCTGAGTCGGAGGATTCCGACGCCGCCCGGCTGGAGGCCTACCAGTCGCTCAAAGGTGTCATCGGGTGGCTGAACATCCCGCTCACCGATCCTGACTGGCGGCCGGGGGGAGAGACGGGAGCCTGAATCGGTCGCGTGCTGAGACTCTCGCACACACACCCTGAGGCTCTCGAAGGGTACGCCTCCGACAATCGCGCCTGTTCAGACCGCCACAGGCGAAGCCCCGTGTATACGGTTCGCCTGGAATCGCCGGAGGGCGTGCGCGACGCCGAACGCGACGAGCATCAACAGCGCCCCTCCCACCGCATCCATGATGTAGTGGTTCCCCGTGACGGTGATGGCGAGAAGCGTGAGCGTCGGATACGCCACGCCGGCAATTTTGAGCCAGCGCGGGCCGGACGTGAAAAACAGGACGCCGAACACGAGGGTCCAGGAGTAATGGACGCTCGGCATCGCGGCGAACTCGTTGAAATAGCTGGCGTCATCGCGCGACGTGTAGAACGCCGGGCCGAACACGTCCAGGGTGTCGACGAAGGTTTCTGGAAGCAGGCGAGGTGGGGCGAGCGGGAACAGGGCGAACACCAGCACTGCGACGGCCATCGTGATGATGACGACGTTGCGGTAGAAGCGGTAACGCTCCCGGTTCGTGACGTACACGATGATCGCAGTCGGGATGGCGATCGGCATGAAGGTGAGGATGTACGACCAGTTGAAGAACAGGGCGACCGGCTCGCCGATGTCCAGCGCCCAATCCTGCCACGCCGGCTCCCAGAAGAACCCGGCCGCTTTCTCCAGGTCGATGATCCGCTCGGAGTTGTCGAACGCCCGGTCGCTGACGTCGCCAAACGCCTGAGCCCGCGCAAACAGGAAGCCGTAATAGGAGCCGACGATCAGAACGGCTTCCCAGATGTGGACGAGATATGGGCGACGGACCAGAATGGTCGATCCTTTCCCTGTACGTGACGTGCCTACTGATGTTGGAGGGGCCCACTTTGCATGACACCTACCGTTGGGCCATCGTAAACCACTGACAAGAGGGACCGATTTGAAGCCGCGGCGTCAGCCCTCCGCTGAGGCGCTGTCCGCGACGGGTTGGGAGTGGCCGGCATGAAACGCCCGGCGGGTGGGCATCTCTGGCACCGCTTCCATCTCCGGCATCCCGGCGAGTATCTCGGCCCACGGCATCCTTTCACACGCCACGCCGTAACGTTGAGACCCGAAGCCAGAGGTGGCGCCGTGAAGGATCACGCTGAGCGCCACGGTCCAGACAATGGTTTCGCCAATTAGCTGGGCGTCCTCGATCTGTTCCATCTCCAGAACGCCGATCGCGAAGACGATCGAAGCCAGGCCGCGCGGGCCGAACCATCCGAGGAAGGCGTAGGTCTGCCATCGAAACCCCGAAAAAAGGAGGGATATCGATACAGGGACCATGCGGACCACCGTAAGACTGAGCAGGGCGTAGACGGCGGGCTCCCACGAGATGTCCATCAGCGTCTGGCCGACGAACGCTCCTCCGAACAACACCCAGGTGATCAACCCGAGCAACACGCCCGTCTCGTCGGTGAAATCGAGCAGGCCGTGCCTCGACGTGTCGGTGATTGAAGCGACCGCCAACCCGGCCACGAACGCTGACAGGAAACCGCTGCCGCCGATGGATTCCGAAACGGTGTAGACGCAGAGCGGAACGCCGAGCATCGCGATCCGCCGGAACGAGTCGTTGGTCCATCCTGCACGGGACGCCATGTTGAGGGCATACGAGACGATCAACCCTCCAACGAGTCCGACCACGAGCCCGTAACCGATGGCCCTGGCGGCGAGCTCCACCCAGAAGTCGTAACCGCCGGAGGCGGAAGCGGCCGAGGCCGCCCCTGCGGTGAACAACGCCACAAGCGGCACGGCGAGTCCGTCGTTCAGTCCGCTCTCCACGTTCAGAGCCTGGCGGATGCGAGCGGGCACGCGCGGATTCTCGACCACCGCCTGACCTAACGCTGCGTCGGTCGGGGCGAGAATCACGGCCAGCAACCCGAGCGCCCAGAAGTTCAGGTCGCCGAGGATGAGCCAGCCAACCCCGTCGACAACCTGACGCGATCTTTCGATCTGCACGTGAAACAGGGACGGCCAGAGGCGGCCGTGCGGATTGCGATGACACAGACGATGTCCGTGCATGGACCGACCGGTATAGCGGACCTGCTTGAGCGGGCGCTATTGCTTGTCGATGACGGGACGTACGAGCAGGGACGGCTGTTGGCGGAGTTTGGGCTCTGGGCGAGTCACGAGCGCGCCGACTACGCGGCGTCTCTTGACGCGTTTGAGCGGGCTCTTGCCATCGCCAACAGCCTCCAGGATCCGTTTCTGGAGCTGCGCGTTCACTCCAACGCGACGCCCGTCCACGATTTCAATCTCCAGCCGGATGCCAGGCTCGAGTCCGGCTTGAAGGCGATCCGGCTTGCCGGGGAGCTGGACGACCCGGTGTCCGTTGACGCCCACTTCCATGTGGGATTTAAGTATCTCAAAAGAGGCGACGTGGCATCAGCCAGATTCCACGCTGAAATGGCGGTCCCACTCGCCGAACGCACCAAAAACGTGTTCCACTGGACCTCCGCCATGAGCCTGAACGCGGGGGTATCGAGCGTCACAGGGGACTGGGATTCCGCAAGGGAGTTCATTATCAAAGGGCTGGAACGCAGCCCGACCGAGTTCCGCATGCTGGGTCATTTGCTGCATATCGAGCTCATGGTCGGTAATTTCGACAGAGCGATCGAATTGGTACGAATTCTGGAGGGCGCCGCTCATCGGTCTCTTGGGGCCCTGGCACTCGGAGCGCTATTCAGTGCGCCCTTCACAATTACTGACAAGTTCATCGAAGCAAATCGACAGACGATTCAATCAGATTCGATTGAGCCGCTAACGAAGCACTATGGTTTGATCGGATTGGGAATGGTCGCCATCGCCCGTCAAGATTCCGCCCTGGCAAGCGAGGTCTACGGGAACCCCAATTTCGACCGAACGGGTGGTGGTGGTGGGTTAGGCGGTCTATGGCTGGTTCCCGTTGTCGCCTCGCTCGCCGGTCTTCGGGACGAGGCCATAGCCCGGTTCGAAGCGCAGAATGTGTTTTTGAGAGATGCCGGATTCAAGCCGTCCCTGGCCTTATCTTTAGCCTTCAACGCAGAGATGCTCCTCGAAAATGAGGCCCGCTCGGAAAGTGCTTCGAGAGCCTCAGCACACGCAGGATCCGGCGAGCGCGAGAAGGCCATCGAGCTGCAAGACGAGGCGCTGGCCATCACCCGCGAGCTGGGTATGCGGCCGCTCACAGAGCGTATCGTGGCGCGGCGTGAGATCCTGAGGGCGTAATGGTTTTTCGGCGGCGATACTCTCGTCCTCGGATAGTCACCAGTAAGCCAGCCAACCAAATAGTCAAGGGAGACCGGGCAGAATCATGAGCGAGTACATACCGAGCCCCAGTCAGTGGGTCGCCGACCAGGTGGAACTGTACGAGGGTAGTAACGGCACGGACGGATTGACCCTGAGAGACTCGGGCCTGCCGGTCATTGTCGTGACCAACCGCGGGCACAAAACAGGAGCGATCCGCAAAACCCCGCTGATGAAGGTGGCGGATGGGCCGAGTTACGTACTCGTGGCGTCCCAGGGCGGCGCTCCGAGCCATCCGAAGTGGTACCACAACTTAAAGGCAGACCCGAACGTGGAGATTCGCGACGCCACAGATGTCTTCCCGATGCGGGTACGAGAAGTCATCGAACCGGCCGAGAGAGGCCGACTCTGGGACCTGGCGGTCGCCGCATATCCTCCATATCAGGAGTACCAGGAGAAGACCGATCGTGTGATCCCGGTCTTCATCGCGGAAGCCAGGAACTAAACAACGATCTAGCACGCGCGGAGAGGCACGGGTCCGGGATAACCGCGGCAAAAGCCGTGGGGCCGAAGTGGCCGGGTGGCCGGGTGGCCGGGTGGCCTCA
>JAQBUX010000108.1 GCA_027623795.1 Chloroflexota bacterium | reverse complement strand
AGCCCTCGACCAACTGTTAGGATCGGCATGATAAAGGCAGTGTTGCGACGACCCATTGAACCTGAGCTGCGAGCCGCGGTCCGAGTGATGGATCACTTCCCCGTCCGGCCGGCGCCCGGCGAGGGCCATGTTCAGGGCGCTCAAGACAAGTTCCGTTCGCATGTGGGTGGCCATCGCCCAACCCACGATCCGCCGGTTGAAGGCGTCCAACACCACGGCCAGGTACAGGAACCCTGTCCAGGTCGGGACGTAGGTTATGTCTGCGAACCAGAGCCGGTCCGGCGCCTCCGCACTGAAGTTGCGTTCCACCAGATCCGGCGCAGGCCGACGCCTGGAAGGGACCGTGGTCCGAACCCATTGCCGACGCCAACGACGGTGCCAGAGCTACTACCGGTTAATACATTGGCCCGGGTCACGGACATCGTGGCCCGGCTTAAATTGCTGGGGATGATTTCGCAGGATGCGAGCGCCAGTGAAGCCGCACCGATAGCGGAGCAAAATCGACCGTTGTTGCCTCTGATCAGAGGGATGAACTTTCCTCGCGACCTCGTGTCCCAGCTCGGTGAAGGCTGGTCTATCCGAGTGAATAGCCCGGCGGGGGTGAGCTTCATCGAGCGATGGTTGCAAGCTCTGGGTTCTGACGAAGGCGATCTTGACGGTTCGGCTTCTATCGCTGCGAAGGGGTGGTCCGGCGACGGCTTTTTGCTTCTCGATGGGCCATCCTCGCAAAAGGCATTCGTGTGGCGGATCGATTGGTTTGACCAGGATCAGGATATCGCCGACCCTTCCGCCCGGCGCCGTAGGGATCAGGAGGTCGCCGAGTTTTCGGTTGCCCTTCACCGGACACTGGAACTCTCGCCCGATTTCCAATCGATTCCGTCGGGATTACCGGAACGAAGCCTCTGGCAGGGCCCGGGCGGCGTGTTGGGCTTTCAGAATGGCAATGTCCTTGGATGGACTTCCATCGTTGTGTTTCAAGACGTCGACCTGGCAAACAAAGGGTTGGACATCCTGGAGTTTCTGTGACCCTCGCCGCTCCCACTGGATTCGCAATGGCCGGTCGGACAGAGCGGTTCGCCGAATTCACCCGTGATATCGCAGTACCGTCCAAACCCCACCTCTGGCTGATCGCGGCCGCTGGGCTGTATGCTTTCGCCCCGGCGAGGTCAGTTATCGCCGTCCGTTTACACCCGCTTTCATACGTTCAGGTAACGCAGCATGCCGACCAATGTTCTTCTGCCCAAATGGGGCATGGGTATGAACGACGGCACCGTCGTGAAGTGGCTCAAGCAGGAAGGCGACGCCGTTGCGGAGGGTGATCCCCTCTGCGAGATCGAGTCCGCCAAGGTCAACTCCGAGGTCGAGTCGCCCGGCGCGGGGACGCTCGCGCGTATCGTCGTACCGGAGGGGATGACGGTCGACACGGGCGTCCTTCTCGCGGTGATCCTGGCAGCGGGGGAGGAGGCGAAGGACCTGCCGGAGCCGCTCTCCAGCGCTTCCTCCGTCACTCCACCACCCGCCCGGAACGTCGCCGTTGCAGGCGGCATATCGGCGGCGAATCGTCCGGCCGGGCGCAAAGAGTCGGCGGCCGGACGGCGTCAGGTGACGCCGATCGCACGCAAGATCGCACGCGAACTCGGGGTCGATCTCGAAACCGTTGAGGGTACCGGACCGGGAGGACGGATCCAGGAAGAGGACGTCCGGGCCGCGGCCGCAGCGCCGGTCGGGACCACCAACTCTCACGCCGCCGAAGACGGACCGCCTATCGCCGAAACCATCCCGCTGAGGGGGCTACGGGCGACAATCGCCCGTCGGATGACCGAAAGCGGCGCCATCCCCACCGTTACCCTCACGACCGAGGCTGACGTGACCGAAACGGTCGCCATGCAGCGTCAACTCGTCGGAGAGTGGCGAGCGCATCGGCTGCGGCCTCAATTTCAGGATCTTGTGCTGTCCGCGACGGCGCGTGCGCTGGCGGACCACCCTCGTCTAAACGCCCACTTCGGGGGTGACGAGATACGGATCATCGCCGAGGTGAATCTGGGGTTTGCGGTGGCGATGCCGGAAGGACTTATCGTTCCCGTCATCCACGGCGCTGACAAGATGACCACGCTGGATATCGCCCGCCGGGTGCGCGATGTGATGTCCAGGGTCAAGTCCAATGAGCTGCATGTGGACGATATGCGGCACGCCAGCTTCTCCGTGACGAACCTTGGATCGGTGGATGTCGATGCGTTCGATCCGCTGCTGGACCCCCCTCAGATAGGCATCCTCGGCGTAGGACGGGTCGTTCAGAAGCCGGCTGTGGTCGCCGGCGAGATCGTGCCAAGATCGATGTGTTTCCTGAGCCTGACCTTCGACCATCGAGCTGTTGACGGGTACCCGGCGGGTGAGCTACTTCGGGCGATCGGGCGCAACCTGGCCGACCCGGGATGGATGGCGTCCTGAGTACTCGGCTCTCGAGACCCGGGAACGTTCGATGATCAGCGTCGGAGTGATCGCCAACCCAGCGGCGGGCAAAGACATTCGCCGCCTCGTGGCTGCGGGCAGAGTCGTCTCCAATCAGGAGAAGGCGAACACACTCCGGCGGGTGTTCGCAGGGCTGGTCGCGACAGGCGTCGAGCGCATCCTCGTGATGCCGGACACGAGTCGTCTGGCAGCTCCGGCGATGGAGGACGTCGCGTCGGAGATCGACGCGAGCTACATCGAGATGCCGCGCGTCGATCACCAGGACGGGTCGACACATGCCGCGCGGATCATGGAATCGGAGGGCGTCGGCAGCATCGTGACGCTGGGCGGGGACGGGACCAACCGGGTGGTGGCGAAGGGCGCCGGCGACGTTCCGATTGTCCCTATCTCGACCGGCACCAACAACGTGTTCCCGCAGATGGTTGAGGGCACGCTGGCGGGGATCGCCGCAGGGTCGGTCGCTGCGGGTCTCGCAGGATTGGAGGCCGCCATCACACGGTGCAAACGCCTCAACATATTTGTGGATGGCGAACTCGTCGATATGGCGCTGATCGACGCGGCGGTGTCGACGGAGATGTTTGTCGGCGCGCGGGCCGTATGGAACATGGACACCGTGGAAGACGTGTTCCTGACGCGAGCGGAGCCGGCGAGCATCGGCATCTCGGCCGTCGGCGCACAGATTCGGCCGGTTGGGATCGACGAGCCGATCGGCCTGCGAATTCGGCTGGGCCGGGGCGACGGACCGTCATCCTGTTCAGTCAAAGCGCCGATCGCTCCGGGCATGGTTCCCGAGATTGCCGTGGCGGAATGGGACGTGATGCTGCCCGGTGAACGCCGCACGATCGACCGTCGCCCGGGCACGGTGGCTCTCGACGGCGAGCGCGAGGTGACGCTGCTCCCGGGACGGACGGTCGAGATCGCCCTCGGGCTTGACGGCCCGCGGGTCGTCGATGTCGTCCTCGTTCACCGGCTGCTCGCCCCAAAGGTCGACGTAGTCGAATAGAATCTCGGACGAGGGATCGGCGCCTTTTCGTGCGGCGTACTTGTGCGTGTCCGGGTGGCGAAGCGATGAGCCTGGACGAGTTCCCTCGAGGAGGCCGATATGAGTGAAATTTCTGAACGCGGTTATTCAAACCCCGGCGCTCTTGTGTCTACTCAGTGGGTCGCCGACCATCTCAGCGACGCAGGGATCAGGATCGTCGAGTCCAACGAAGACCCGCTCGTCTACCCGTCTGGCCATATCACGGGCGCCGTAGACATCGACTGGGCGGCTGACCTGAACGACCCGCTACGCCGTGACTATCTGGACAGGTCCGGATTCGAGGCGCTGATGTCGAGAAGCGGCATCGCCAACGACACGACGGTGGTCCTGTACGGCGATCGTAATAACTGGTGGGCGACGTACGCGTTGTGGGTGTTCGGCCTGTTCGGCCACACCAACGCGAAGATCATGGACGGCGGCCGCATCAAGTGGGACGCCGAGGGCCGTCCGACCACGACCGACGTGCCGTCGTACGCCGCGACAAACTACTCTGCCGGTGAGCGCGACGACGCCACGACCCGGGCTTTCCGCGACGACGTGATGAAGCACCTTGGCGGCAAGTTGATCGATGTCAGAAGTCCCGCCGAGTATTCGGGCGAGCGCCTCCACATGGAGAACTTTCCGAACGAGGGCGCGCTACGCGGCGGCCACATCCCCGGCGCGGCCAACGTGCCATGGGCGAGCGCAGTGGACCCGTCCGACGGCACCTTCAAGTCAGCGGTCGAGCTTCGCGAGATCTACGAGACCGGCGCCGGCCTTTCCCCAAACAATGATGTAATCACGTATTGCCGGATCGGCGAACGGTCCAGCCACACCTGGTTTGCGCTTACAAACCTCCTCGGGTACGGCAAGGTCCGCAATTACGACGGAAGCTGGACAGAGTGGGGCAACTCGGTTGGCGTGCCGATCGAGAGGTAGTCGGCGTTGATAACCAGCCCGCGGACGCCGGATGGTCCGGGCGTTCCCGAAGCGCTAGAAAAGCTGATGACCGAGCTCGATTCCCTGGACCGGACCGAGCGGGGCCAGATGCTTATCGAGCTTTCGCGTGAGTTTGAGGAGGTGTCGCCGGAGGTCGCGGCACGCCCGTTCCCGGAGGACCACCGCGTACTCCGTTGTGAGTCGGAAGCCTATGTCTGGGCGCTGGAGAGGGAGGACGGGACGCTCGAGTACCAGTTCGCGGTTGAGAACCCACAGGGAGTTTCGGCGCGGGCCATGGCGGCGATTCTCCAGCAGACCGTTTCCGGCGAGACCCCGGAGAAGATTGCTGCGATTCCAAGCGACATCGCAATCCGGATATTCGGCGGCTCGCTCACCATGGGCAAGGGTGAAGGCCTGATGGGCATCGTGGCGGCGGTGTCTCGCGCCGCCAAGAATCGACTTGAACGGACTGATGCGGGTTAGAGACTTTTCGGTCGGACCGGGGTTGGTCAGGGACGGCACGGCGCTCTCGCATAAATAAGCGCCCCTGAGCGGTTCACCAGATCGACCAGCCTCCGTCGACGATGAGGTTGTGCCCGGTGATCCATGCCCCGGCCGGCGACGCCAGCAACGCGATCGCGCCCTTTAGATCATCGGGCACGCCCGTCCGCTGGAGCGGGATGGCGAGCCGCGAGCGCTCGACGTGGCCTTCGTCGGTGGACGTCCTCGGTATCTGACCGGGGCTGATGCAGTTGGCTGTGATGCCGTACTCGCCCAGTTCCGCGGCTAGCCCGCGGGTCAGATTGATGATCCCGCCCTTCGCTGCCTGGTATGGCGGTCCAGATCGGCGGAAGGTCGGTAAGCCGTCGTACATCCGTTTGTCCGAGGTCAGGAAGCCATGGATCGAACCCAGTGTCACGATCGAGCCGCTCCGACGCGGGATCATCACGCGGGCCGCGGACTGGGCGCAGATGTAGGTGCCGGTCAGGTTCACCTCCACCGTCTTGCGAAACTCGTCGATGCTGGCATCGGGTATGTAGCTGGTCGTGAATGCGGCCCCGGCGTTTGCCACCATCACGTCCAGACGTCCCCGGTCTTTGATCACCCGGCCGACCAGGTCGTCGACCTGGGACTCGTCCGTGACGTCGCATCCGAGGGCCGTGACGTCTAGCCCATCGGCTCGAAGCTCGGCGGCGGTCTGCTCGCACAAGTCTGCACGGCGACTGGCGATGTAGACGGCCGCGCCCAGCTCGCCGAGGGTGCTGGCCATGGCGCGACCGAGGTGCGTACCGCCGCCGGTCACGATTGCGCTGCGGCCGGTCATGTCCAGCATCTCTGAGACTGTGGGCATGGGATTGCTCCGGTTTCTGGCCTTCTGGGCGCCGGGTTGCGTGGATGTTTTTGTGGCGTGCTCGAACGTGGCCGTTGGCGTAACCACCCCCGGAACCCCCTCCTATATTAGGAGGGGGCCATTATTTCGCCGATGAAGTACCGGTTCCAGCCCGCGGCCGAGCCTGGCCCCACATGTCAACGGCGGTTCCCGTGTTCTTACAGCCGGGGTCCCGCGATGGCCCCCGACCGGATTGGAATCGAGGGTCAAGCGCTGCTTCGGCGTGGCTCAGTCAACGCGAGTTACGCGATAGAAGAATCGGAAGAATTTGCCTGTGGTCCAGCCGAACGCCGCGCCGACGCCGATGCCGATGAACGCCAGCACGATGAGCCAGAACACCGAGATGTCGCAGGAAAACTGCGCCCGGCAGTAGAAGAAGGAGTTAATCAGGTACCCGAAGGTGAAGGACGCCCCAACGACGATGCCCCCGATGAGGCTCCAGCGGGGTCGTTCCAACCGAAAACGTCCGGGCCGGTCGTGGCTCGAATTGCCGGGAGGTTTTCCTGTGACGGGTTGTTCTGACATGGGGGAAATGGCGGTCGATTACCTCGCCATCGCGTAGGCGTCGGCGCGGAGATCTGACGCCGGCGTTACCGTGCCGGCCACGGGGTCGAACGTGATGCCACAAACATCGCCGGTCGCACGTGCGAAGTCATCGAGGCGGTTCACAAGGTGACCGCGACGGGCGAGTTCCGCCGCCGTGGAGTCGTCGATCCGGCCTTCAAGGTCAAGGCGTCCCGGGTAGTAGGCGTGTGGCCAGAATGAGTCCGGGAAGCTCTTTGACTGAAAGCGCGGCGCCTCCGCCGCCTGTTGCGGCGTCATTTCAAAAACGGCCTGGTTGAGGAAGAATTGCAGCGTCGTCTGCACCTGGGCATCGCCTCCCGGTGTGCCGAACGGCATCCAGGGGCGACTGTTTTTGAATGCCAGCAGTGCGTTCGGAGTCAGGCGCGGCCGCTTGCCCGGCGCAAGCACCGAGGGGTGCCGCGGATCAAGCCAGGATTGCGTGCCGCGGCCGGACGGAGCGAATCCAAGACCCCGGATCACGGGCGCCATGGCGATCGTATCGCTTGGCGTCGCCGAAAACATGTTGCCCCAGCGATCCACCACGCAGGCGTAACTGGTATCGCCCTCCGTGGCGGCGGCCAGCGGTTCCGGCGGTTGGTACCGGTGATCCGCCGGGGCGGAACGGCCTTCAAACCGCCAGGGATCACCGGCGGCGGGCATCGACGCGGAAGCTACCTCGAGATCGATCTGCGAACGTCGCTCGGCGGCGTATGAAGGATCGAGCAGGCCCTTGATCGGCACGTCGACCATGAGAGGGTCGCCGTAGAAGGCGTCGCGGTCGGCGAACGACAGTTTGATCGCCTCGGTGACGACATGGATGTATTCCGCCGAGTTGTGTCCCATCGAGAAGAGATCGTGGCCGTCGAGGATCTGGATAGCCTCGGCGAATGACGGACCCTGGGACCAGGCGCCGCACGTGTAGACCTGGAACTCTCCTCCCGGGCCGGTAAAACTCCCCGTCTCCGGCGCCTCCCGGCCGACGTGGAACGACGCCATGTCGGCCATCGTTAAGAAGCCGCCGCCCTCCTGGACCGCTGCCACAATCTCCTCGCCGATACTCCCGGTGTAAAAGAGGTCGCGGGCGGCCTGAATGGCGCCTTCGCGGCCCCTTGCGGTTGCGCTACGCTCGGCCTCGATGAGCCGCTCGAACGTGCGTGCGAGGTCGGTCCGTATCAGTCGCTCGCCGGCGGCGAGCGGCCGCCCGTTCGGTGCGAATACATCTACGGTCGATTGCCAGCCCCGGAAAGTCTCATATGCGGCGGCGATACGCCGTGCGACGGCGCGGCTGACCGGAAATCCGTCCCGCGCCAGCTCCAACGCGGGCGTGATGACCTGTTCCAGGGTCATAGTCCCGTGTTCAGCGAGGGCGGTTAACCAGGCGTCCGGCGCGGCGGGCACAATAACCCGTTCCATCCCGGCCGGAATCTCTCCGCCGCGGTCCTCAAGGAAGTGCTCAAGGGTGGCTTTTTCGGGCCATCTACCGAGGCCGGAAATCGTCACGACCCGATCCATCCCGGCATCGTAGATTACGATGGGGGCCACACCGCCGAAGCTCGTGTTGTCTGCGACCACGACGTTGATCGCGATTCCAGTCGCTACGCCTGCATCGATGGCATTTCCGCCCTGCTCAAGGACACGGAATCCGGCGGCAGTCGCAAGATGGTGGCCGCTCGAAACGGCGTGGGTGTTGCCCGCGAGGTCCGGCCTGTAGGACGTGATACCGGTCGCCGTGTGACTCGTCGCCATCGCCGCCTCCAGTGGTGGGCGTCAGCGGCACGCATTGCCGATGAACCGCCCGAGTGTAATCCAATCTTTACCGGCGACCGGTGGCGACCGCAATACGAGAACGATAGTCTGTGAAGGATTCAATCGGGCGCGCTGGAGGCGCATGTGGAGTCCAGGTCAGCGAAAATACTTGTCGTCGATGACGATCCGGATGTCCTCGAGGTTGTAAGCCAGCGCTTGAAGCTGGCCGGATACAGGATCGAGGTCGCCGAATCTTCGCGTGAGGCTCTTCGCGCCTTTTACCGGGAGAGCGCCGATCTCGCGCTGCTCGACGTCGGGCTGCCGGAGATCGACGGTTACGAGCTTTGCGGCCGGATCCGGGAGGTGTCGGACATCCCCGTTATCTTCCTGACCGGTCGCGACAACGAGGCGGACCGTGTTCGCGGGCTAAAAGCTGGTGCGGACGACTACATCGTCAAGCCCTTCGGGGCCGAAGAGCTCCTGGCGCGCGTTGAGGCGGCGTTGCGCCGCG
>JAQBUX010000107.1 GCA_027623795.1 Chloroflexota bacterium | reverse complement strand
GTCGGTAAGCTGCTTATACAGTTGCGGCAACCGGGTCGGTAGCATCCGAATATCTGACAGGACCTCGTAGCTCATGTCCTGCATCATCGTCTTCAGGTAGTCGTGCCCGTTCTTGTCCACGGTAAGGCAGAATGGCACAACACCCTCCTTGCGGGCTTCGTCGAAGGCGACGCGTGTGTCGTGCACGGCATACTCTTTCTCGACACCCTCGCGGCTGTAACCACGATCCTGCGGCCGCCCGTCCGAGATCATGAACAGGATCCTTGACTTGGCATCCACGTGGGTCAACTTGTTGGTGACGTGGCGGATGGCCGGTCCCATGCGCGTCGCGTGGAGCGGGGCGATCCGGTCGATTCGCCGCGGGATTGCCGGTCCCCAGCGCTCGTCCATCTCTTTTATGACGTAGAACTCGACGTTCTCGCGACCATAGCCGGAGAAGCCGTAGATACCGTACGTGTCCCCGGTCTGTTCCAGGGCGCTGGTCAGGAGGATGATCCCCTCCTTCTCTATGTCCACGATGCGTTTGTACGACCGGCGCAGCCCTTCAGCCCGCCGTGACCGCAACCACACCATGTACTCAACCGGATCATCCGGTGCGCCCCAGTCGTCGGTCGGCCGCTTGTTCTCGTCAATCGCCTCTGCGGTGGAAGCGCTCATGTCCAGCAGGAAGGCCACGGCGACATCGCGCTCAACCTTGTTCCTGCGCCAGAACACCTTCTCGCTAGGCGTGTTGCCGCTGCGTCTGTCGACTACGGCCTCGATCACGGCGTCGAGATCGAACTCCTCGCCGTCCTCCAACCGCTTCACCTTCCGGTACATCTCCGGCATCACCAGCTCGAACTGCCGGTGTATCTCGCGGACGAGCGCGGAGTGGTCCGCCAGGGTGTCCTGATAGAACTGCGTCTCGCCCTCGGCCATCTCTTTCTCGTGAACGACGCACCAGCGCGGCTTGTAGTCGTTGGCACGGAAGTCCCACTCGTCGTAAACAAACGAACCGGGCTCGGTGGCCTCGAGCGGGCCGCCCTCTTCCGGCACGTGAACGAGCGGACCGTCTCCGAACTGCTGATTGTCCGGGTCTCGTTGCTGCATTTCCTTCATCAGGTTCTGCAGCATCTCGTCCATGTTCTGTTGGCCGTCTTCGCCTTCCTCCATCTCGCCCTGTTCAAGTTCTGCGGAGTTCTGGAGCAGCTCCTCAAGCTGTTCCTGGGTGATCGGCTCCGGCTCGCCGTCGAAATCGGAGGCGTCCATCGATAGCTGGGAGAGGAGCTGCGCCATCTCCGGCTTGAACTCACCGCGGTAGTCGACATCCTCAGGCGAGTCGTAGGACTCCTCGTCGGTGAACTCCTGATCCTCCTGTTGCGATGAGTCTGCCGGCTCGTCTCCGGAGCTCTCGCCTTCCCCGCCGAACATCTGGAGGATCTCCTCGGTGTTCTCCTCTTCCTCGTCCGGAATCTCGTCATCGAGATCGATGTCCTCGAAGTCTTCTTCGGGGATCGTGTTGTTCGGCACATCGGCGATCAGCGCATACACACGTGTCGCCGCCTCGGCGGAGTCTTCGACGGTGGCGCCAACCTGGCTGAGCATATCCACGAGGCGTCGAATCTGCTGCGCCGCGTCGGTGAACTCCTTTGGCACCTTGATGGTGCCGGACTGACGAAGGCTCAGTCGGACGATGAACTCCACCATCGCCTCACGCATGGGCAACTCTTCAATACGTGGCCGGACGGCCAGCGACATCTCCTGCGTCTGTCGATAGCTGGCGGCGAGCCCGCGGTACTCGTGGAGCACCCGTGAGTCGAGACGTGTGTCCTCGATGACGGTGAAGATGTCCAGCCCAAGGGACCGGTCCTTGAACATGTCGAAAAACCGGCCCATGTCGGTCAGGTAGGCGGTCTCTATCCCGCCTTCATCTTTTGTCTCACCGGCGTCCACCGCTCCGGGAACGGCAGCCGCTGCCGCCTCGGCGACCAGCGCGATCGCGTCAGCCCTGGACTTGGAGACGGCGGGTTTCATCGCCGGTCTGAGGTCCTCGAACAACGTCGATGGCGTATCAAAATCGAAGTCGAAACTGCCGAACTCGATGTGACAGCTCTGGTGCGTTGCGATGACCTTGTACCAGCCGAAGTTCTCATCTTTGTGTGAGAAACGGTCCGCGACTGGAGGCAGGTAGATAGTCGTGCCTTCGGTGGTCGGGCTTTCTCCGTCGACCCATCCGATCTTTTTGTCCACGATCTGTTGCGTAGCGTTGACTTCGATCTCGCGATCGGAAAGCGCACGACAGTAGGTCCGCAGTATGTCCTTTACGCGGTTGAGCTCCACACCCGATGAAAGCTGGTCGAGCGACTCCCGTGATCGCGCTGACTCCAGCCTGTAGAAACTGGGCCCGGACTCGGGTGATTCTGCGATGGCCCGCATGCCCTCGCGGTGCCACTCCTCAAACTGTGATGGGCTCAACCTGTCAAGGATCGCAGGCGCCTGAGTAATCATCAGGTTTACCGAGGCGGGAGATGCCGTGAGTGGTTCTTCTGCCAGCTCAAGCAATCGCTGCCTGAACTCCACAGGCACGCGGTTGACCGCATTGCTCGCACCGGTGACAAACTCTCCAATGTTGGACTGGCCCGCTGCGATCAGACGGCGGGCGATCACGAGCAACCGGGCCCGATGATTCGATTCGAGAGCTGTGAGCGAGGTCGAAGCGGCGTCGTAAAGCCCCTTCACATCGCGCCACGAGTGCTCGGCAAGGTCTTGCGACACCGTTATGAACGCATCGCGTTCATCGCCGAGCCGCGGGAACAGCCTCGCGGCCTTGACCACGCATTCGTCCGCCAGGTCGTACGACCGGCGGGACAGCACCTGGAGTGACTCACCGAAACGCGTGAATTCGGCAAAGGTCAGGGTCTCGAGGAGCTGGGGGCTGATCTCGTAGAAATGGCACGCCAGGTTGCTGGATTTCCAGGTCCCTCGGTAAAGCGCACGGCCCAGGTTAGCCCAGTCATCCACGTAGCGCGGTCGTAGCCGCGTCAGCGCGTCAGGGCTGGCCTTGAAAAAGGACACAGCCAGGCTTGGCGAGTCGTCGCACAACCGTCCGCCTATGGTCGCCCAGCGAATGAACTGGCCGGAGGGGAGCTGTCTCTGAACGGCCGGGCTCGCTTCAAGGTACTCGGCGGACGCCTCCCACGAGCGGACCGCTTTGCCGGCGATCGCCAGAGTGTGGTTGGCCCAGTCCAGCAGGTCCTGCGGGCGCAAACGGCTCTCAAGCTCGGCGCGTGCGACGCCGTACTTTTCGAGGACGGCGCCGGGAAAGCGCTCGAGCTCTTTTTCGATGCGAGCCAGCTCGGGACCGACATCGCCTGCCAGTTGGGAGTCGTTAGTGGTCAAGTTGTCTCTCTTCCGGCCCGCACGGCCATTCCAATTCAGGCATCCCTGAGGCAGTCAATCAACTGGGAGACGATCTGTCCGGTAGACCCCCAGATAACGCGGCCATTGTATGCGTACGTGGAACGTGTCTCGTAACCTGATCCATTCGTCCGCGTCTCGTCCCTGTCACACGATCCGTCCAGGAGCGCCGCCACGGGTACCGTGAGCACCTCGCTCACCTCCCGCTCGCTGAACTCAAGATCGCTTGAACGGGAGAGCCAGCCGGTGAAGGGGCTCAATGCGAAATCTGAAATCGTCCGGAGCGGGTCAAGCGTGCCCCACACATCGATCTCGGACTCGGTCAGTCCCAACTCTTCCACCGTCTCCCGGACCGCCGTAGCGGCGAGACCGTCATCCCCGTCGTCCGCCGCCCCGCCGGGGAAGGCCATCTGACCAGGATGGTTGTGGAGGTTTAGCGAGCGTCGGATGAAGAGCACCGACGGTTCACCATCCACCATACAAAACGGCACGAGCACCGCGGCGGGGCGCGCTTCGATGTCGTTGGCACCGTCACCAGCGCGGCCCCTCAAGGTCTGCTCAATGCGGTCAAGGGACGGCGCCGGGGACGCCCCTTCGGGCGCCCCGGTCATGGTCCGGCCGTTGGTCATCAGGCGAAAATGGTCGTGACGACCTCGTCCACGCTGCGTTGCATCTGTTCGTCGTCCGTGATGCCCCACGTTACCGCGACCTGGCATGCGCGCCTCGGAGCGACCCCCTGTTTCATCAGCCGCGCTGCATAGATCAGCACACGTGTGCTGGCGCCCTCGGCGAGGCCGTAGTCCCGGAGGTTGCGGATCTTGTCGCCCAACTTCGCGAGCTGTGTGGCGATCTCTTCGCCAACTTCGGCCTCGTGCATGATGATTTTCGTTTCAACTTCCGGCGTCGGGAAGGTGAACTCCAGAGCGACAAAACGCTGACGAGTGCTGTGCTTGAGGTCCTTCAGTGCGTTCTGGTAGCCCGGGTTGTATGAGACGACCATCAGGAAGCCGTCGGCGGCCTCGATAACCTGTCCGAGCTTGTCGATGGTCAACAGGCGGCGATGGTCGGTCAGCGGGTGGATGATGACGGTGGTGTCTTTTCGGGCTTCAACCACTTCATCCAGGTAGCAGATGCCACCGGCCTTGACGGCCCGTGTGAGAGGACCGTCTACCCAACGTGTGCCGTCGGCGTCGAGCAGGTATCGACCGATCAGGTCGCTGGCGGTCATGTCTTCGTGACAGGCCACTGTGATCAGCGGAATCGGTCCCTCGTCTTCCGCGGCCGACCCGGGCTTCTTCCCGTTGGTCACGCCCGCAGCGATCGGGTGGCTGAGGCGCCATGCCATGTACTCGACGAATCGCGTCTTGCCGACTCCAGTCGGACCCTTCAAGAGAACGGGGATACGTTGTTCATATGCCGCCGTGAAGATGTCTATCTCGTCTGACGTAGGGGCGTAAAAAGGCTCCTCCGTGACGCTGTACTCTTCAACGCGATATTCCCGGTACTCGGTAGTCGTCATTACCCGTCGTGCCTTCCCTGGCTACTTCTGTGGGTCCTATCGATCCACAGTTGTCGGACCCTGGCGGCAAGCGCCGCCGTGTCTTCGTCGTTTCGGACCGTTACATCGGCCCGCTGTTCTCGTTCCCGGTCGTTCATCTGGACGCGCAAACGTGCGCGCGTCTGTTCAGGTTTCTGGTTCCGTTGGAGTTCCAGCCGTCGCAGGACATCAGCCTCCGGAGCCGTGACGACCCAGATTTCGTCGAAAAGGTCGTCCCATCCGGCCTCGAACAGGACCGCAGCCTCAACGACGAGTACTTTTGAGCCGTCCCTACTGCGTTCCAGAGTGATTCGATTCTCAAGGCCCTCACGGATTTTTGGCCAGACGATATCGGTCAGGCGTTTTAATTTGTCCGGATCGCCAAACACGATCCGTCCAAGTTCTCTCCGATCGATCTCGCCATCTTCGCCGATGACTTCCCGTCCAAAGGCCGCGACCACCTGATCCCAGGCTGGCTCACCCCTCCGGTAGGTTTCATGGCCCACGAGATCGGCGTCTATTACAAGGGCGCCGAGTTCCCGAAGGATGCGGGCAGTTTCGCTTTTCCCCGATCCAATGCCGCCGGTCAGCCCGATGGTCAACACGGTAGCTTTGATTCCACGATTGGGGAGATTAGCCGTAATTTACCAGCCGCCTATTATAGTGCCGAAGGAGGCCCGCCGGTTATTGCGCGCATAGATGCGTGCAGCCGCTGGCAAATCTGGATGACAAACGACCGCAACAATAACGAGTTCAGATCGCTGCCGAGTGTCGAGCGCCTGATGCAGGAACCGGAACTTGGCGGCCTGGCGGGCGCATATTCCCATGCCGCAGTGGTGAGCCTGGCCCGCCAACAACTGGAGGCAGCGCGAGAGGCGATCCGCGGCGGAGGCCAGGCCCCCGAGCCCGGGCAGATCGCCGCCGTCATCCTTGCCCGGGCGGAAGAGGGATGGGCGCCCTGGCCAAGGCCCCTCGTGAACGCAACAGGGGTCGTAATCCACACGAATCTTGGACGAGCGCCTCTGAGCGACGCGGCGATGGCGGCCGTCCAGGCGGCGGCTGGCGGTTACAGCGATCTTGAGTTTGACATTCAAATGGGAGTGCGCGGGTCGCGACAATCTCACATCAGCACGCTTGTCGCAGACGTGACCGGCGCAGAGGACGGACTCGCGGTCAACAACAACGCTTCGGCGCTGTTACTGGGACTAAGCGCCGTCGCGGGGCCCGGCGCGCCGGGCGGTGTCCGAGAGGTGATCGTCTCGCGAGGCGAGGGTGTGGAGATCGGCGGTGGATTCCGGATACCCGATGTGTTGTTGCAGTCCGGGGCGGCGCTGATAGAGGTGGGGACGACAAACCGGACTTATGTGAGCGATTACGCAGCGGCCATCACAGAAAACACGGCGGCGATCCTCAAGGTCCACCCGAGCAACTTCCGGGTGACCGGATTCACGCACGAGGCGTCGCTCGACGAGCTCGTTCAACTGGGACGTGAACGAGGCGTCCCGGTATTGAACGACCTCGGCAGCGGCTGTCTGCTGGACACGGCGCAGTACGGCCTGGCGCCGGAGCCGACCGTTCAACAGAGCGTGGAGTCCGGTGCGGAGCTTTCGTTCTTCTCCGGCGACAAGCTGATCGGCGGTCCGCAGGCGGGAATCGTGGCCGGGAAATCGGAATGGGTCGGAAGGTTGGGCAGGCACCCGCTGGCCCGAGCGGTACGGATCGACAAGATGGGCCTGGCCGCGCTCTCAGCGACCCTGACTTCTTATCTAAAAGAGACGGCGCATTTAGAGGTCCCTGTGTGGCGCATGATCGCGATGCCGCTTGACGTGATCGGCAAACGGGCGGAGGCCTGGCTGCAGGCGGTCGGCTCCCCTGCCCTACGTCTACGGGCCGGGGAGTCTACGGTCGGCGGCGGCAGTCTCCCGGGCGAGACGTTGCCGACGACTCTGCTGGCGGTCAGGCCGCCCGGCTCCACGGACGCGTTTGCGAAGCGGCTCCGCGCCGCGACGACGCCGGTGATCGCCCGTATCGAGGACGACGAGGTCGTGCTCGATCCCAGGACGGTGGCTGAGGGTGAATCTGACCTGGTGATCCAGGCGCTCAAAGATGCGTTACGCGTGTCTTAATGCCATGGATGGTGCCTCCGCCAACGCATGATTCCAATTTCGGTGATGTCGGGGAGTCATGGCTGACGGCGAATCAGACGTCAGCGCGTTCCCAGACGGACGCCCACGTCGCCCCCTCCTAATTTAGGAGGGGGTTGGGGGGTGGTTATTAGCGCTCGCGACCGTGGACGTGGGCCAGAACCCGCCCTGAGTAAACTCAAAGCGGTGATGGGTGGGTTCTTAGAGGAGAACCTACCTCGTCGGGCTCTTTTGGGATAACTTCTGAGTGTGTCGCCAGCCCGCAAACGCAAACGCGTCCGAAACGCCCCTCCACCAACGCCGGGGTTCGCCGCGGCCTATGTCGATTTCAAGATCGATCTTCACGGTATGTATGTGCGCGATGCGTTGATCGCGCTCGATAAGCACATCCAGCTTTGTTTCGCGGCGAATGCTCCCGTTGTGCATGCCGTGCACGGGCACGGTTCCGGCACTCTTAAGGAGGTGGTAAGAGCGCATCTCCGTGCCCATGACCTCGTAGACAAGGTCTATCCCGCCGGGTACGGCATGGGCGGCGATGGCGTCACGATCGCCGAGCTCAGGACCGGCGACCGGTATGCTACGCGGAGAAATTCGCACAACGCTGCGCCCCTTCCGCCTCCAGAACGGCGGGGTTGATCGGCCCGATGGCGTTCCGGAACGGCGACTGACGGCGGAATCTGATCGAGATTTCACCTCGCCCCCCGAGAGGGACGGGGTCAGGGGGAAATCCTGTCCATGGTGCTGCCCGCGGCTCGGTGGATACGTCGCTTTCCAGTTGGTAATGACCGGACGGTACGGGTGTGCCGGGCGTGTGATGCGCACCGAGGCGGTTGAGGCCAAATGACACTCTTCGACCACAGACGTAAAGAGATCGCCCGGCGGTCAGCGCCGCTCTCTGCGCGGATGCGACCGGAGACCCTCGACCAGATCATCGGCCAGAGCCACATCCTCGGTCCGGACAAGGTTCTCAGGCGCGCCATCGAGGCGGACCGCGTACCGTCGTTGATCCTCTGGGGGCCGCCCGGTTCTGGCAAGACGACGCTCGCCCGCGTAATCGCTGCGGCCACACGGGCCCATTTCGAGTCGATCAGCGCAGTCAACTCCGGCGTCAGGGACATTCGGGCCGCCGTCGAGTCGGCGCGTGAGCGATTAGGCGTTGAAGGACGCCCAACGCTCGTCTTCGTGGACGAGATCCACCGATTTAACAAGTCGCAGCAGGACGCGCTTCTGCCGGACGTCGAAGAGGGCAACGTAACGCTCATCGGGGCGACGACGGAGAACCCGTCATTCGAGGTGATCGGCCCGCTCTTGTCGCGCGCCCGGGTGTTCCGTCTTGAGGCGCTGACAGACGACGACATCTCGGCGCTGATCGATAGAGCGCTCGCCGACACGGAGATCGGGTTGGGCAAGGACCAGGCGACGCTCGAAGACGACGCCCGTACATTGGTTATACAGGTGGCGAACGGCGACGCCCGCCACGGACTCGACTCGCTGGAACTGGCGGTCGCATCCACGGAGCCGTCCGAAGACGGGACGCGTACGGTGACGCTGGAGACCGTGGAGAGCGCAGTCCAACGTCAGGCCCGATACGATAAGTCGGGCGATCTGCACTACGACACTATTTCCGCATTCATCAAGACGATCCGCGGGTCAGACCCG
>JAQBUX010000106.1 GCA_027623795.1 Chloroflexota bacterium | reverse complement strand
AGAGGACGATCGATCGACGAAGACTATCGAACCACGCCCTCAGGGAGCAGCTCGCAACAGCCTGATCTCCCTATTACCGAAACCGTCCCACTATGCTGAAGTCCAACAGGGGTGCGCAATCGCTACGGCCGGAAGCGCTCGGGACCAAAGGCCTGCTGTTTCGATGTGTTAAGCGGGGATAGCGGACTGTCCACTGATCGCGGCCTTAAATGCCGTATGAGATCCATCGGCTACTACGAAATTCTGCCCGTCAAGCCACGCGACCGAAATGCCCTGGCCTCGGACAAGGAACTCCAACAGCCAGTCATCGGCAGGTTTCTGATTCGTCACAACGGCCAATATCGGCTTCTCGAACTGGTGCAAGAACGCGTACTCGTGCAATTGAGCGAACGCTTTTCGGAATTGGGATCGATGGTTCGTTTTCGATAGTGATTTAACCTCGACCACTATCGTTCCTGCCGCACTATCACCGTACAGGTCTACCAATGACGAGCACTTCGGCATGATCTTAGCTTGCGCAAACTGGACCGCAGCTCGGTTCAACAGGTCAGCATGTATCTGATTCGCTCGCTCGAGCTTCACCGCCGTGGCCAACCGAAGAGGTACCGCTTCTTGGGATGCGGAAGCATCGATAATGGAATCGTTATTCACTGCCAAGTCGGCATCGCCGTCGATTTGGCCGGTGTCAGGGTCGACGAGATGCGCCGTTGGCACAGAGGTACGAATAATCAGGGGCTCACGAACTCGATCCCAACTCCTGATCTCGGACTCGATTCGGTCATGACACCTGGCAAGAAGTGGCAAAATCCCACCGGCTTAACCCACACATGCGGCGGGCGCGCCAACTGGTCGCTGAGGGCGTCATCGGCGATATGCAGAGCTTCGAGGCGGTGCTTGCGTTCACGGCCACGGATACCGCAACAAACGTGCGGTTGAGTTCGGAGCTTGCCGGCGGCGGGTTGTGGGACGCCGGTTGTTACGCCGTGTCCGCCGCCCGCTTCATCCTGGACGCCGAACCCCTCACAGCTGCGGGTTACGCTATCGACTCGGGAAATTACGGAGTCGACTCGTCATTCTCGTGCCTGCTCGAGTTTCCCGGCGGAGCGATCGCCCACGTAAGATCCAGTGTTGAGCAGCCGCGGACAAACTTTGGTGAGGTGATCGCGACCAAAGGCAGGATCAAGATCGCGCACCTGTTTGAGGAAGACACGCCGCTTGTGATCGACGCCGTCGATGGAGAAGTGAGCACCGAAGAGTTCTCCGGTCCGCCGCGGTTTACTGTCCAGATCAGCGACTTCTCGGAGTGCATACTGACCGGAAAGGCGCCGGAGGTTCCTCCCGAGGATGGGCTGAGGAACACGGCGGCGGTTCTAGCGCTTTACGATTCGGCAGCCACCGGCAAGGTGACGGCCGTCGAGCAGGTGTAGCCATGGCGACGACGTACGTGCGGATGTACTCAGACGAGGATGGGGAGAGCCACTTCGAGACGCTCGAGGTGGAGTTCCGGGAGGTGGATTACGCGCCTCCGGCCGATCCCATGTTTGTTTCAGATCTTGAGGACGCAACCCGGGCCGGGTTCGTGATGGCCGTTCCGGGCCCGCTCGGCGACTGGCATCCCACGCCGGTCAGGCAGTACATGATCCCGGTCTCTGGCGAGTTTGAAGTAACCGTCACCGACGGATCCAAACGGCGAATTGGGCCGGGGCGACCCCTGCTTTTGGAGGACAAGACCGGCAGAGGGCACTACACGGAAGTTGTGTCCGAGGAACCGGCTGTAGTGGCGGTCATCCATTTGCCAGACTGAACGCCCTACCGCCGGGTGCCGAAGTACAGCCGCTCCGGAGTGTCCTCAAGGATCGCCTGCTGTTCGCCCCGGGTGAGACCAAGCTCGCTCTGGATCAGGTTCAGGTGGCCCGCGTAGTCAGTCTTCGGACACCATAGCTCGGTCGGATAGTCGCTGCCCCAGACGCACCTGTCAGGCCCGAACGCCCGGATGATTCGATGCGCTGCGTCGTGCATATCCCGGAACGGGTACTCCTCTGCGGATCCCGTTGGCAGGAAAGAAATCTTGGCGTTCAGGTTCGGAAACCGGGCCAGCTCGACGACGACGTCGACCGTGGCAGCAAAGTCCCGCGAAACATCCAGGGCGATGCAGTGGTCAAGCGTCACGTTTACGTCCGGGTACTGGCCGAGCATGGTCGAGAGATCGGTGGCGAATTCATGACGCTGGATGAGGACGTTGACCACGGCCCCCGCTTCGCGGGCCGCGTCCCAGAGCCGGCGATTGCCCGGATGGTCGTATCGTCCGGATGTGGGGTTGCCGACAGGGTATGTACGCACCGCGCGGAGGCCTTTCTGTTCCGCGAAATAGAGGAGAACCTCGGCGCTGTGGATGTGCTCCGGGTCCAGCGTGTAAACGCCCTGAGCCCACGGTGCAGATCTGGGTACCGTGTCGCGCACAAACGAATTGTCCCAGGAGTAGTAGGTGGTGGTCTGCACCATCAGGACGCGCCCGACTCCGCAGGCGTCCATCTCCGCCTTCAGACCTTCCGGGGAGCCGGTGCGCTCCGGCGGGACGAGCACCGGCGCGTCCATAGGCGGATACGTCACCTTGTCCGGGGAGTAGATGTGGGCGTGGGTGTCCGTGATCAATTCGGAGCCCCCTTAAGACACTTTGATCGGCGTCCGGGGCAACGATGGCGCCGGACTTGGCCATGGTTTGAGTGTCGCGAACCAGAAGAATACCCCCGAAACGAGATTCACGCCGACGAATTTCGCCGTGATCTCCTACTCATAACCCGACCTACGCAATCCCCCTGGGCAACGCGTTGACACTGGATTCGGCTGGTGCTAGGTTTCGTCGCATCTCGACACGTGGGGGTTGAGGCTATCGTGTGCTGCCGTGCAATCCGGCGGCGCTCGATATCGCGGATTCCGGTGAAGCGCCTCGTTTTGTGGCCCGTCAGAGCGCTCGTCTGGGTTCGTAGTCGAAACCTTTTGTCGAGATATCCTCAGGCAGTAGGGCCAATGGACGTGCGCCGACCGAGAGCGCGCCGTCAAAAAGGGGGGGGAAATGTCCCTTGCACTGATCCGTAGGTGGCGCTTACGGAATCTCACGCTTTTATCGGTCCTCGCCGTAGCGGCCTTTACGATCGCTTGCGGTAGCGACGATGAGGCGCCCGCTACCGCTGCGACATCGACCGCCGGAGATGGCACTGTCGCAACGGCTCAGCCCCAGGCGACCGTTGCGGCGACCACGCCGCCTTCGGACACGACCAAAACTCTGACGGTCGCACGGCAAGACGTCGGCGTTCCGATCGGGATTCCGGAGGCCTGTGTCCCCGGATGCGAGAACGAAAAATTTCGCATGAGTGTCTACGAGAACCTGTTCTTCACGGACGCAGAAGGAAACGTGATCAACAGGCTCGGCACCGGATGGACGCTTGCGCCAGATCTTTCCTACCTGGATATCACGCTCCGGGAGGACGCCGAGTTCCACCAGGGCTTCGGTCTGATGACGGCCTCGGACGTGGCGTGGACGTTTAACAACGCCAACCCGACCACGAACCCGGACTCGAAGAACGACCAGGCGGGCGAGTGGCGCACGATGATGACCAGCATGGAAGCGCTGGATGAACACACCGTGCGGATGAACATCAACACGTGGCAGAGCCACGGCATCCGCCACTACCTGACGCCGTTCTTCCAGAGCATCGGTATGCACTCGGAGAAGGTGTTCAATCAGTACGGCCCGGAAGGGATGAAGGACCAGTTCATAGGGACCGGCCCGTACGAGATGATCAAATGGGTGAAGGACGACGAAGCGATCATTCGCGCCCGCAGCACCCACTGGCGACAGGTTCCCGAGGTCTTTGAGATCAAGATTATCGAGGTACCGGAGGCCGCAGTCAGAAGAGCCATGCTTGAGACCGGTGAGGCGAACATCGCCATCATCGACACCAAGGACGAGCCGGGCATACTCGCCAAGGGCTTCAAGAAGGTCCTCGCAAGAAGCTCGTCGCTCGCAACGGTGTACGGCGGCAACTACTGGGAGGCGGTTCGGGCGGACACGCAAACGCCGATCGAAAACCCGGGATACGACGTCTCGCTCCCCTGGGTGGGTGAGTTCGGCAACGACAGCTCAATGGACTCTGCGCGCCAGGTTCGCCAGGCGATGGCGATGGTCATCGACCGCGCCGCCATCAACGACAGCATCCTGGCCGGGCTGGGGGCACCGAACTACGTACACGGCCTCTCCATCAACAACCCCGACCACAAGGCTGAGTGGGAAATCCCGGTGGACGTCCCTGGAGCCAAACAGTTGATGGCCGATGCGGGACAGTCGGGCGGATTCGACGTCGAGATCTGGACCAACCCCGGCCAGAACGCCGAGATCGCGGAGGCGATCGCTGCGTTCTGGAACGAGCACCTGAACCTGAACGTCTCATTGTCCACGATCGAGTACGCGGCCCACAGACCAAGCCTGGTGGCCCGTGAATGGAACCAGATCGAGTTGCGTGGCTGCGCAGACAGCTTCACGCAGTACACGGTCGACCACCCGAAGGGGTTGGAGATGACCAGCCTCAGTGAGGGCGGCACGATCTGCGGGACAACGGACCCGGTGTCCGCTGCGCTCACGCTCGAGGCCTTCTCCGAGAACGACATCGCAAAGAGACGCGAGATCGGCCTCGAGTTCTTCCAGAGGCAGGTCACCGAGTGGCGCTCTCCATCGGTTGTGGAAACCTTCCAGAACGTGATCTACTCACCGAACATAATCGCCTGGGACCGCCCGTTAGAGGTCGGTATCGGTGGTGGTGAGCAGATCGCATTCGAGACGATCAAGCTCTCGAACTAGGTTGAGTCTCAGTTAACTGACTCTTCCTGACTGACCGGGGCGCCGTCCAGGTGGCGGCGCCCCGGTTTGAAAACTGTCAGAGGTAGTTATTCTGGCGATCCTGTCCGAATGCTTGTGGGTTGAGGCGGCCTGATTCCAAGGCATGCGAAGTTTCCTGATACGCCGAATTCTCTACTCGTTCGCGGCGATAATCGCCGGAACCGTGATCATCTTCGGTATGTCGCGCGCCTCGGGCGTGGACCCGCGGTATCTGTACGTCTCGGAAGCGGGGTACGGTCTCTCGACCGAGCAGTGGGACGCTCTCGGGTCGGAGATGCACCTCGATGACCCTATCTACGTCCAGTACGGTTTCTGGGCATGGGACGCTATGCACGGGGATCTGGGCGACAGTCTTACCGCCCAACGACCTGTCACCACCATCCTCAAAGAACGGTTCCCCAACACTCTTCGCCTCGCGGCGGTCGGCTGGCTGTTTGGCACAATGGTGGGTGTCCCGCTCGGGGTCGTGTCCGCGGTCAAACGGGGGACGATCTGGGACTACTTTGCGCGCGGATTTGCCCTGCTCGGACAGACACTCCCGACTTTCTGGGTAGGGATTATGGCGATCCTGATCTTCTCGGTGCAGCTCGGTTGGTTCCCGTCCGGTACGACGGGGGACGGGTTGGGGCTCAAAAACCTGGTACTTCCCTCTATCGTGCTCGGGTGGTTGCCGGCCGCCGGGTATATGCGCTTGACCCGCACCAGCATGCTGGAGGTCCTGGATTCCGAGTACGTAAAACTCGCGCGCGCCAAGGGGCTGTCAAACCGGGCCGTGATCTGGAAACACGCGTTCCGTAATGCGCTGCTGGCGCCGCTGACCTTTTCGGCGCTGTTATTTGTCGGTTTCATAACAGGCACGGTGGTCACCGAGACGATCTTTTCATGGCCGGGAGTGGGGCGCCTCGCAGCAGACGCCGTGTTCGGAAACGACTTCCCGATACTCGCCGGCGCCATGCTGGTGTTCGTGATGCTTTATGTTCTCGTGACTCTGCTTCTGGACATTGTTTACATATTCGTAGATCCGCGTATCAAGTACGCATAGGAATGTTTTGGCGACGATCGTAACCGGGACCCGTTCCTTCGGACGGTCTGACCGCAACGGCAACCGATGGATTGCTTGGCCGGTTTCAGCGTTCGGATTCATCCGGAAATATCCGGTAATACCGATATTTATTCTCGCGTTGTTGGTATTCACGGCCGTCTTTGCTGACTTCCTCGCGCCGGCTGATCCGCTCAAAAGCGATCTTTACGCACGAAACCAGCCGCCGTTCCTGTTCCCGGGCGGGTCATTCGACCACATTCTCGGAGCCGACCCGATCGGCCGCGATACTTTGAGCCGGATTATCCACGGAGCGCGCGTATCTGCCGTCGTGATGGCCGTGGCGTTGGCCGTCGGGATCAGCCTGGGAACGGCGATGGGGCTCGTGGCCGGCTACTTCGGCGGCGCCGTCGACGAGATCATTATGCGCGTCGTTGATGTCTGGGCGGCGCTGCCGTACATCATGGTGGCGCTCGTCATCGTCGTCACGCTCGGCCAGAGTTTCCTGGTCCTGGTTCTGTTGCTGGCCCTGTTGTCCTGGACCGGGGCCGTCAGGTTGGTGCGCGCTGAAGTGCTGTCATTGCGCACCCGTGACTATGTCGCGTACGCGCAAAGCACCGGCGCATCGAATGTGAGGATCTTATACAGACACCTGCTGCCCGGCGTCTTGAACCTCGTCGTCGTGACCGCGACGCTGAGCATGGGCAGCATCATCCTGACTGAGGCCACGCTGAGCTTCCTCGGGGCTGGCATACCACCGCCGCATCCGTCATGGGGCTCGATGGTCTCCCAGGGACGTAGCTACCTGAACGACGCTTGGTGGGTCGCCACGATACCGGGAATCTGCATCTTCCTCGTGGTGATGGCCGGAAATTTCCTCGGTGATTGGCTGCGGGACCGGTTCGATCCCCGTCTGCGGCAGCTTGGTTAGCCGTCAGGCGTGTCCTCAAGGAGTTGATCTGGCGGCCAGAAGGTCGTGGCTGGATAAAAATCCTTCCACGACCAGTCGAACGCCGTGACGTAAGGCGCCTTCAATAACGCCGCGCCACGTAACCGGCCGGCCACTGCAACCCCGCGCGTGACGTCCCACGAACTTCCCGTCTCTGCGTCAGCCACGCCGCCGGCGCCGTCCGCGACAAAGGTCAATACCGGCGGGATCTCGACCGACGCGTCAAACGGCGGCCCTGCCACCGTTCTAATGTAAGCCCGAATTGAACGTGTAGCGCCCTCCACGAACAGCGCGACGGGGAATTCGCCGACGCGGCCGTTGACCACACCCGCCCGCGCCGCCGCGCCGAATTGGAAGGCGACCGCCGACTCCCTGAGGGCGACGCCGATCACGAATTCGTCGGTCGTCCCTTCTGGCGGGTGACTCCAGCCGGTCTCATCGACGACGACCGTGGAGTGCGGATTCGCCTTTAGCCAGGAGCCGAAGGTAGTAACCTCGCCCGGCAACGGAGTTAACGAGGCGCCTTCCAGCTCGCCGCGAATGGCTGTGCCCCAGGGCTGCGACCATGTGCTCTCTGTGGAATGGTCCCACCACGTCATGGCGTACATGAACAAGGAACCGCGGTTGCCGAATACCAGGGTCTCCCCGTCAAGCCTCCGGTCGTGCACGAGACCGGTGTAGCAGATCGGTCACCAGCTCACCAGGATGGGCACGCCGCCCACCTCATCGTTAGCCATCTCGCGGTTGTTCATCATACCGATGGGGTAAGCGCGCGCCTCACCACCGATCGCGACTCCGATCACCAGTTCTCCGGGCAGCAACCCAGATTCTTCCGGCCCCATGATGCGCGGTTCGTAAATTGGCCTGATGGAGTCTTTCGGGACCCTGCCCTGGTACGAGTAGGGGTTGAACACCCGCTCGGTCGTCGGCGCAAGCGTCTCGTAGTCGAATTGGGTCGATGGGCCTGACGCGGCCGGATCGTTATTGCCCGATCCCCCGACGCACGCCGAGGCCGCTACGAGCCCTGCGAAGGCAAGCGTGTAGTAGACCAGACCCCGTCTCGCGATCGATCGCATCGCCTCATCTTTTTGGATCCGTGGTCGTGTCCCTGTAGGGCGCCGCGTAGCCATCTGATGCAGCCGATTGCCATTACGATGCCCCGTATAGGCGGTGACCCGTGTACATCCGCCGTGTCACTGCGCTGCTTCGCGGGCTCTTCTCTGGGCTGGCAGGTCAGGGAGCCGCACCCCGCGCGCCCCGTCACGTCACGTCACGTCAACAGGGAGGGTGCCGAAGTACAGTCCAAGAGTCATTTTGTATCGTATTCTGGACTGCAAAGGGCCGTGCCGCACGGGCCTAGCCCGGTCCGTATTTGGAGATATCGTTAATTGAGAAGGCCAGGCTACGCACCCTGGATAATGACAGAGGTGGTCCCGGTTGTTTGAACAATCTGGGCGGTCCTTATAAGTGGATTCCCTGCATTGTCAGGCTGCCCTCGGGCGGGTCAGCGCGGCCAAGTAGAACTGGTCTGGTGTCATCCGGTCAAGACTCGAATGGGGCCGACGTCCGTTGTAGAACTCCAGGTATTCGCCAATCGACCTGCGTGCCACGGACACCGTCTCGTATGCCTTCAGGTACACCTCCTCGTACTTGACGCTCTTCCACAGCCGTTCGACAAACACATTGTCCTTCCAGCTCCCACGGCCGTCCATGCTGATGCGTATGCCGTGCCGCTCAAGCAGGCTGTTGAAGGCTGCGCTCGTGAACTGGCTGCCCTGGTCGGTGTTGAAGATCTCTGGCCTGCCGTACCTGGTCAGCGCCTCTTCCACAGCGTCCACGCAGAACGCCGTGTCCATTGAGACCGA
>JAQBUX010000105.1 GCA_027623795.1 Chloroflexota bacterium | reverse complement strand
GGCTGTCGTCGGAGAGAATGAACGAAAAGTAAAGCAAAGCCTGTGGGACCAGGGCGAAGGCGACGGCGAAGGTGAAAAAGGCCAACCATCGGGCGATTACATAGTCCAGCGATTTCAGCGGCCGCACCGCGTACAGGCCGAGGACAGCGTTACGCCTGTCCGGGCTCAGCAACGCCGGGGCGACGGCGGCCGCAAACAGCAGCATGATAATGAAGGAGAAGCCGTAGTACTCGTGGTGCTTCGGCAGTTCGATGTCGTCCGGGTCGCCCCCGAAAGACGTTATGACCCCGGCAAGAAATACGATAAATAACGCAGGGCCGAGCGCGAGGAGCGTGAAGATGCCGGGGAGGATCTTGGCAGCGGAGCCGCGACCCAGCCCGACCACGGTCCGGACCCCATCCGCGTAAACCGCGATGAACGCCGTGCCGCGGCCACCACGAGGCCCGTCATAGTGGCGATATCCGAGGTCGAAAACCTCGCCTTCAGGTCCACCCGCCCGCCCCGCAGGTTGCGCCGTCAAGACACCGGCCTCCTGAAAATATCGCTCAGTGTGTGAGCCCGTGGCGCCAGCCTGTGAAGTAGAGCCCCGGACTCGACCACGACGTCCCGAATCACATCGAGATCGTCGGCCGTCGCGTCCTGGATGATCAGGGCGCGGCCCTCGATCACGCAGACAATCCCGCGTTGTTCAAGAAGGGCGGCGACCGCGTCTATCCCTTCGTCGAACTCGGCGACAAGCGTCTCGGTATCGGTCGTGTACCCGGACACCTCGCCCTGTTCCAGCACCTCGCCGGCCTCCAGAACGATGATGCGGTCACAGGTGCGCTCGATGTCTCCCATCAGGTGCGACGAGATCAGCATCGATATGCCGAACTCGTGGCCCGTCCGGGAGATCAACTCAAGCATCTCTTGCCGGCCGGCCGGGTCCAGCCCCGCAGTCGGCTCGTCGAGAAGCACAAGCTGGGGATCGTGGACTATCGCCTGCGCCAGCTTGGCGCGCTGCTTCATGCCGGTGGAATAAGTGCCCATCGCACGGTAGCGCTCTTCGTCCAACCCGACGTGCCTGAGGACGTCGGTCGCCCGAGTTCGCGCCTCGGTACGCGGCAGTCCGCTCACACGCGCCATGTGGGTCACGAACTCAACGGCAGAGACATTCGGAGGAAGGCACTCGTACTCCGGCGAGTAGCCGATTAGGCGGTGGGCGTGAACGACATCAGCGCCGTCCTCCCCGAGGACGCTGAACTTCCCCGAGGTCGGCTGCGTGATCCCCAGGAACAGCGTCATCAGTGTGCTTTTTCCGGCGCCGTTCGCGCCGAGCAGACCGGTGGTCCCCGGTTCGACGTCGACCGTGACGTCGCGCAGAGCGACCATCGATCCATAATTTTTTGTCAGACCTACGGCCGATAAGAGTGCAGGCATCTCGTCAACTCTATTGGAGCGGGGAGGTTTAGCCGTTTGGGAAGCCGCGCGGGATATGACAAGGCGGGAACAGTATCAGACAGCGCAGCGGACGGCCGAACACCCGCACCTTTGCACCGCTCGATATGGGGATTCGATCACCCTTTCTCGGGTAACCGCACTTTCTCCGCATCGCGCGACAGCCCGCGCCGTGATAAACGCCAGGGCCGCACTCGATCGAGCGGCATACGACCCGTCATGCCATATGTGTCTTCTCAACTCGGTCCTCGATCGCGTAGACGGCCGCGCTCGTCTCGATGAGTTCGGTTCAGTAGTCCAGCCATAAAGTGATCGCACGACGAACCCGACACATGAGACCGATTGCCCAGGAGGGAGTAGGCATTTGTACCTACGGCCGACCAGGGTCGTTTTCGCGCCGCAGCCGTCACGACCGTCTAACAAGTTGGAGTCCGCGATTGTGAACGGGTTTCGGAGAATCACCTACAGCCCATAGAACCGCTCGGCGTTACCGCCAAACACCGCCGCGCGGTTCGCGTCCGACATCGGACCGAGTGCGTGCTCGGCCGCCCGAAACACCTGCTCGTAGGTTCCGGCCAGTGTGCAGACTGGCCAGTCGCTTCCGAACATTAGGCGGTCGTGGCCAAACATTTCGACGACGCGGCTCACGTACGGCGTCAGATCGTCCGGCTTCCAGTTTTCGGTGTCGGCCTCCGTCACCATCCCGGACACCTTGCAATAGACGCCCGGTATCTCCGCCACGCGACGCAGGTCTGACTCCCATGGATCGAACAGACCTTCGGATATCAGGGGTTTGGCGATGTGGTCGACCACCGTGCGCAGTTCAGGTATCGCATCCAGAAGGCGTGGGATGTAGGGAAGGTGCCGAGGTCGGGGCAGCAGGTCGAAAGGGATGTCCCGGGACGCCAGCTCACGGAGCCCCCGCAACACGTCGGGGCGCATGATCCATGCCTCGTCCGGCTCGTCGTGCCAGATGTGCCGGACGCCTTTGAAGTAAGGATCCCGTTGGAGCTGGTCCAGCGTCGACCCGACGCCCGGATCGGTCAGATCCACCCAGGCCACTACGCCAGCTACGAACTCGTTTTCGGCCGCCAGTTTCAGAAGCCAGTGAGCTTCTTCCAGAGACGAGTGCGCCTGCACTATCACCGTCTTCTGGACGCCGACGCCCTCGATCAGCGGTTTGAGGTCGGCCGGCAGTCGATTCTGCCGGAGCACGCTGTCGCCCGGCGGCATCCATGCGTAGTCGAGTTTCGACAGGTCCCAGAAGTGGTGGTGGCTGTCTACGACCGACGGCACCGGGCATCCTCCGTGTCTTCTTGTCGCAGGCCTTTCACCCAAAAAAACGCAGGGCCGGAATGGTGAGCGTGTTTCAGAAATCGCCGTCGGACGGAGTCCTACAAAGGAATTTCTCCCTCACCTTAGTCCTCTCCGGCTGGGAGAGGAGACTTCTGAGACGGCCCCGCCCGTGGGCGTATTGCCATACGCCCCTACTCGTGCCGCGGTCCCCGGCTTACTCGACGACGATGCGACCGATCTCCGGGCCGTGCCTGACCGGGTCGTCGTGTCCGCCGCCAACCATCATGGCGTCTGAATACCACAACTCTCCGTCCCTGATCGATAGACCGTGCGGTGCAGGCGCGTCATCGCCGAACTTGATGCGGTCCTGTTCTTTTCCGGACTCGACGCCGTACTTGACGATCACTTTGTCGGTCGTGTGCGCGCACCAGATGCCGTCGCCGTCACGCGCAAGTCCGTGCAGCCGTGCTGTAGGGACCTCGAATGTCTCCAGTATCTTCATGTCCTCGAACGGGTCGCAGAGGTGGATGGCCTTCGGGTTGAACGCCGTTACCCACAGCTTGCCGTCGTCCCACTCAAGCCCGTGGATGCCCCCACCGTCCGGCGTTCTCCACCGGTTGATAAACGCGCCCGTCTTCAGATCAAGCTGGTAGATCCAGCCGATGTGCGTGTCGCTCGGCCGATTTTCCCGGAATTGGGTCCGGCCGTTTGAGGCGGTCCACAGGAACCCGCCGCCGACCGTAATGCCGGAGCCGTTCTCCGTCGGCGTGTCCATAACCCGGGTTGTGTACCCCTCGGTGTTCAACACGTACACCTGGTCGGACTGCTGGTCCATGACGTAAAGCTCGTCCTCGAACCACTGGAGACCGTTGGGCATCCTGCAGGGAGGGTCGTAGGTGGGGACTGTAGTGACGGCCAATTTGATGCTCCTCAACCGGCGATCGCGCGTACTCCTGGCTCAGGCAAATGTGGGCGCCTGAACAGCGCGAAGCGCGATGGCGGCAATCATGTTCCAGGCGCACACGGGCGTCAACTTTGTTGTCAGCCGCCGGACCGTCCCAACAGGCAGGATCCGGGGGTTGGGCTAACCGGGCGCGGCGCTCCGAGTCCGGGTTGCGGAGATACCGCCGGGTCGATCTCGATTTCCCGCACGCGCTTCCCCGTGTCAATCGGCACGACTTCGATAACGGATTGAACCGCCCACCGGAGGTTTGCCACGCAACATCGGAGCGGTTCAATCCCGCATAAGAGCCCAAACACGCATCCGTCGGTGCCAAATCACTGGCCGGTTGGCGTGCGGTTCGGAGTACCATGGGTGAAGGGCCGAATCTTACGATTCATATTTCATTCACGGGTCCGCGTCGATCTCTCCCGCGCGCAAGCGCCTTATATTTCGTTGCGACCGGCCCCGCCGGGCACATGCCCGCCACGCAACTCCGGGACTCCGGACCGCACGTGGGACCCGTACCGGAGGCATTAATGCCCTCAACGGCAGCGTCTTCCGACGCTCGACGCCAGGACAGAGTCATGGTGTTCATCGACGGGAGCAATCTTTACCACGTCCTCGGCGAGGTCTGCGGACGACACGACCTGAGTTTTGGCAGGTTTGCCGAAAAACTCGTAGGCGACCGATCACTGGTCCGGACCTACTACTACAACATTCGCCAGGACTCCGAACGCGACCCCAACGTGGCCTCGGAGCAGGGCAAATTCCTGCAAACGATGTACGACACGCCGTACCTGGAGGTCCGCATGGGCGTCTCCAAGAGGCACGGCGAGACGATGGTCGAAAAAGGTGTGGATGTGTTCATGGCGACGGATCTTGTCGCGTTCGCGTTCATGGACCAGTACGACACAGCGGTCGTCGTAAGCGGTGATGGCGACTTTTTTCCGGCAATTCAGACCGCCAAAAATCAGGGCAAACACGTCGAAGTGGCCGCATTCGACAACAACCTGTCGGCGGAAGCGGCCAACGTAGCGGACACCGTGATCAAGTTGAATAAGACCTACTTCACTGGACTGTGGTCTGACCGCAGACGAGCGGTTGCCACCAGCCCCGTACGCCGTACTCGTACCTCCCGGGAGACCGCCAGCCCCGCTCCGGTTTCGTCCTCCGCGGAGACGGCCTCGACCGGAGAAACCACGGCTACCGGAGGCCGCCAGCGAACGGCAGACCGGCGAACGACGGGCCGACCAACGACCGAGCGCACGTCGCGCAGGCGGACGCCGACACGGCGCACAGCCACGTCCGAGACCGCCGAGACGGCCGTAGTGGCAAGAACGGAGGCCGCCTCGGCGCCGGAGCCCGTCGCAGTAAACGGTTCGACCACTCCCGAACAAAGTTCGGGCGACGGGACGCCCGTGCGGCGCACACCGGCCCGTAGACGCGTGGGCGCACGTTCCGGAAGCGGTGATTCTGACAGCAACGGCAATGGAAACGGCGCAGCGGGGCCACGCCCCCCAGCCCTGCGCAGCCGCACGACGACCTCAACGCCGTCCTCGAATGGCGATGGGAATGGCGCTGGCGACGAAGGTTCCTCCAGTTAATTCTGACCGGTCAAATGGATGCCGAAACGGGGTCTAACATTCCCCGTTTCGGCTAAACTCCCGCCCGCAATCAAATGAATTCAGGGAGCGCTGGTGGGCGCGTCGGCGCGCCGCGCTCCACCGCTTACATACCGCGCCAGATGGTGACCGTCGTCCTCCCGACTACGGCCGTCATCATGGGCGATTCACTGATGTACATCGTCCTGCCGGCGAGCGTCGCCGATTTCGGCCTTGAGGATTCGTTCGGCGTATCCGCTGCGGTCTGGATCGGACTGGCCCTTAGCATCAACCGGCTGATTCGTCTTGTCGGCAACTCGCTTGCGGCGGAATCGTATCGGCGTTTCGGATTCAAAACGCCGTTCGTGACGGCGGTCCTCGTCGGCGGCCTCACAACTCTGACTTACGCCTTTAGCCAGGGCGCGGCGTTGCTTTTGCTGGCACGGGCGATCTGGGGGCTCAGCTACTCCCACCTGCGGCTCGGCGCGTACCTTGCCGCGTTTGAGGTCGGAGATTCGAGCAATCGCGGCAGACTGCTCGGGTTCTTCAACGCAGGTCAGCGGACCGGTAGTTTCATCGCCGTTACCGCGGGCGCCGCGCTTGCCGACGCGACCGGACGGGGTACCACCTTCACCGTGCTGGCCGCCGCCGGGGTGATCGGCGTCCTGATCGCCCTCGCCGCGCCGGACTTCAAGGTGAGGCGCGTGGGCGCGATCCCGGCAGGACCCGCTTCAGACCCGGAGAAGCGGGCCAGATTTGGCGAGCGGGCATGGGACGCGCTCGTGTCGCCGCTCCCTGCGAGCGCTCGCGTTATCCGACGGCGGTTGCTGGCCATCAACTACCTACGATTTGGCGCCGCATTCGCGGCCAATGGATTGGTGATCGCCACGATCTCGCCCTTTCTCGCCGATCTGTACGGCGAGGAGGCGACCGTTTTCGGCGCTTCGGTCGGCATCGTGACGCTAGCCGGATTCCTTGTCGGCGTTCGCTGGTTCGGCGACCTTGCGCTCGCCGTGCCCATGGGCCACCTGTCGGACGTGTGGGGTCGCCGCCGCACGGTGCTGGTCGGGTCTGCGTTGACACTTGGAGCGATGCTGGTCGTGGGGTTTGCGAACCAGGCCGAAGTGATTGTGGCCGCCCTGCCCTTGCTGTTGATAACCGGCTCCCTGCTGGCGGTAGCGCTGGACGCCTCCGCCGGGGACGCCGTGCCGGACGAGGCGCGCGCCGGATCGATGGCGCGTTACGCCACATGGCTGGACATGGGGTCCGCGCTGGGTCCGATCGCCGGTCTGCTCATCGCAGACGCCTACGGCTTCCAGGCGGGGTTCCTGATCGCCTCCGCGCTGCTGATCACGGGAATCATCACCTACACGCTGGCCACACGAAACCGATCGGCCGCGTCTGGCACGTGGCGGACCGGGTAGGCGGCGGAGACTCATGGGCCGCGACTGACGGCGGCGCGTTACGCCCGCAATATCTCCCGCCGCGCCAGGATGCGCTCGGTGAGCGGCCGCATCCCCAGATCACGGGTGATGGCCAGCGACGGCTCGTCCAACTTCCCAACCGTCGTCACCGTACGGTTCTGCGGCCGGACCCCAATTCGCCGTCGGGTCGCGGGATCGGCCGACCTCAAGCTCGCGCTGATCAGTGATTCCAGGCGTGCTTCTTGAGTTCGGCCTCGATCGGTTCAGAGCCCCAGCCCGGCGCCGTGGGCACCGTCATGAAGCTGTCTTTTATCTCCGGTATCGCTGTGAATAGATCGTCCCGCCACGGCACAGCATCGGGGTCGCTCTCCATGATCCGGGCGTTTGAGACGGACGCCGTCAGGTGCACCGACTGGAAGCTGGCCAGATGTGACGCCGGGTTGTGCGGCGCAATGTTCAGCTCATAAGTCTCGGCGAGGTCCGCCACCTTCTTGGCCGGTCCGAAACCCTGCCACTGCACGTCCACCTTCACCGTGTCCATGGCGTGCAGGGCGAAGTACGGCTGGTACTCCCTCATGGTGAGCATCTGCTCGCCGGAGCAGATCGGCGTCCTCGTTGACGCTTTCAGTTGCGCCAACGCCTGAGGGTCTTCGTTGTCGATCTCAAGCCAGAACAGGTCGTACGGCTCAAGCGCCTGCGCCAGCCGGATAGCGCCCTCCGTTTTGAAGTTGAAATTGATGTCGAGAAGGATTTCGATGTCCGGCCCGACGGCCTCCCTCATGGTCGAGATCTGTTTGACCGCGTGCTTGATCAGATCCCGTTCGGCAAGCTGGTCGTGGCCGAGTTCCCGCGACATCTGCCAGATGGCTTTCGACGGACTCCCGGGGAACAGGATGTTCGTCTTGAACGCCGTGTACCCGCGCTCAACCGCTTCCTGCGCCGCCCGACCGACGGCTTCCCAATCTCTAATCGGCCTGTCCGGCGCTAGGTCCGGCCATGCCGCCCGCATCGAGGCGAGGTGCGACCAGTAGACGCGCTGCTTTTCCCGGAAGGGTCCGCCTACCAACCGGTACACCGGAAGATCGTGCGCCTTGCCCTTGATGTCCCAACACGCCAGCTCGATCCCCGCGATGGCCATACTGGCCAGCCCGCCGGACGCGTGCCTGAGCGCCCTGTACAGATCAAAGTAGATCTTCTCGACCGCCTCCGGGTCCTCGCCGATCACGATCGACTTCATGTCCTCAATGACACCGACAAGGGCGCGCGGATAGGCGCCGATACCGAACTCGCCGTAGCCCGTGACGCCCTCGTCGGTACGTACGGCACAGAACAGCCACGCCCCATGCCCGCCATCTACGGCGAACGTCTCGATGTCCGTGATCTTCATGTCGGGAAGTCCTTACTGAACGGTGTGCCGTCGCATCGCGGCGTTACTGTAGCGCGCCAGCGGGCGGCACGTACCGGAACGCGGCACTTTGCCGTGACGCATGGCGAGACCTCGGGTCGGCGAACCGCGTACGTCTACAATCTTCGGGTTCCCGCGCGGCCCCGGGGAACCCAGAGATCTCAGGGATCTCAGAGAACTCCAGGAGATCGACCGGGCCGCCGCGCTTTTCCACCCCGAACTCTTCTCACCCCTTATGTACTTCGATCTCCGACTCTGGGGCCTCACCCGCGGCGTCAGGCTTCGCATCGCCTGGGCCGTGACCATCGGCCTTTTAACCGCCGCCGCAGGGGTTGCGCGGCTCGCCCTTCTTGGATGGCTGCTGGCAGAGGTGTTTGATGGCCGCGGCTTCGGATCGCTGGCCAGTCCGCTCGCCGGGGTCGCCGGGGTTGTGGTACTCCGCGGCGCGCTCCAGTACTACAAGGAGATGGTTTCGCACCGCACGGCGGCGCGGGTACAGATAGCCCTCCGGGCGAACCTCCACGAGAAGGTGATGGAGCTCGGCCCGTCCTACTTCAACCAGCAGCGCACCGGCGATGCGGTCCTGTCGCTCGTCGACGGCGTCGAGCAGCTTGAGACCTTCTTCGGCCAGTATCTCCCGCAG